>JACMOG010000002.1 GCA_014378125.1 Vitreoscilla sp.
CATCGACATCCTGGTCAACAACTCGGGCGTGAGCACCACGCAGAAGCTCACCGACGTCACCCCGGAAGACTTCGACTACGTGTTCGACCTCAACGCCCGCGGCGCCTTCTTCGTGGCCCAGGAAGTGGCCAAGCGCATGATCGCCCGCGCCCGCGGCGCCGCGCCCGGCACGTATACCGGCGGACGTATCGTCAACGTCGCGTCCATGGCCGGGCTGCGCCCGCTGTCGCAGATCGGCGTCTACGCCATGAGCAAGGCGTCGGTCATCCACATGACGCGCGCGATGGCGCTGGAGTGGGGCCGCTACGACATCAACGTCAACGCGCTGTGCCCCGGCTACATCGACACCGAGATCAACCACCACCACTGGTCGACCGAGTCGGGCCAGAAGCTCATCCAGATGACGCCGCGCAAGCGCATCGGCAAGCCGGCCGACCTCGACAGCGCGCTGCTGATGCTGTGCGCCAACGAAAGCCACTTCATCAACGGCGCCGTGCTGCAGGCCGACGACGGTTTCGGCCTCTGACACGATGCGGTTCGACCTGCCCGAAGGCCTGATGCTCGTCCACGAGATGCGCATCCCGGTGCGCTGGGGCGACCTGGATGCGATGGGCCACGTCAACAACACGATCTACTTCCGCTACTTCGAATCGCTGCGCGTCGACTGGCTGCACCAGTTCCACGCCGAGCCCAATCCCGAGGGCGTCGGCCCGGTGATGGCCAACGGCTTCTGCAACTACCTCAAGCAGATCGAGTACCCGGGCGAGATCGTGGCGCGCCACTACGTGAGCCCACCGCGCAACGGCTCGAAGAGCCTCGACACGTACTTCACGCTGTCGATGAGCGACGCGCCCGACGTCGTCTCGGCCAACGGCGGCGCCACGCTGGTGTGGCTGGACTTCCCGAACAAGAAGACGGTGCCGTTGCCGGACGACCTTCGGGCGGCCTGCGGCTGACGCGCGCCTACGCGGGCAACAGGTCTTGCAGGGCCCCCGCGAGCGTGGGGAAGGCGAAGACGAAGCCGGCATCGAGGGCCGCGCGCGGCGCCACCACCTGGCCGTCGAGAAGCAGCACGGCGCGTTCTCCCAGCATCGCACGCAAGGCGACCGCAGGGACGCCCAGGCGCACCCGTCGTCCGAAACGCGCGGCGATGGCGCGCATGAAATCCCCCTGGCGCGGCGACTCCGGAGACACCGCGTTGACGGGCCCGGCCAGGCCGTCGCTGGCGATCGCGAAGCGGGCGAGTCGCACCGCGTCGTCCACGTGGATCCAGGCGACGGGCTGCCTGCCCGAGCCGAGCTCGGCCCCCAAGCCGAATCGCGCGCTGGTGGCCAAGGGCGGCAAGGCGCCGTCATCGCGTGCCAGCACGATGCCCAGGCGCAGCGGGACGACCCGCACGCCGAGCTCGCGCGCACGGCACGCCGCGGCTTCGATGCGGACGCACAGCTGCGAATCGAAGCCGTCTCCCACCGGGACATCGGTCTCGGTACGCCGCGCATCGCCCGAAGCGCCGTAGTAGCTGACGGCCGATGCGCTCACCATGACGCGCGGCACGGCGCGCAGCCGCTTCATCAGCGCGAAGACCTGGTCGGCGACATCCGTCCGGCTGCTGACGAGCTCGTGCCGACGCGCCGCGGACCATCGGCGATCCAGGACGCGAGCGCCCGCCAGGTGCACGACCGCATCGATGGCGGTGTCGTCCGGCAGCCCGTCGAGACGGTCGATGCAACGCACGCCCGGCCCGCCCAGCAGCGATCGGGCGCGACCGACATCCCGGCTCAGCGCGATCACGCCGATGCCCGATTGCGCGAGGCTGCGCACCAGGGCACGCCCGACCAGGCCCGTGGCCCCGGTCACCAGCACGCTGCCGGCAGGATGCTCCGGGCGGGGGGTCACAGTCCCACCAGGGCGCCGGCCCAGCGCGCGAGCAGGCTGTCGAACACCAGTCGGCCGTCGACCGCGCCCAGGCAGATGCACTCGCCGCTGGCCTGGACCACCGGCTGGTGATGCACGCTCCCGTCGGTCGCGTCGAAGTCGCCCGGGCCGAAGACGGTGCGTCCGTCGTCGAACGCGCCGACCAGCACCTGGGTGAGCTCCACGCCCGAGTGGGTGTGGGGAGGCAGGCACTTCCCGGCGCCGATGCGCAGGAGGACGATGTTGGCCGACGGGTCGTCCGGAAGGCGCACGCGGCTCCAGCGCAGACCCGGTCCCAGCACGCGCCAGCGGGAGATGCGGCAATGCCGCATGCTGCGCGGCCAATCCACGCCGGGCGGCAGCGCCGGGCGGGGATCGACGCGCGGCGAGGTCTTTGGAACGGCGCTCTCGTCGACGCGCGCCATGAGCCGTGCAAACAGATCGACGGGAAGCTCGGCCGGGCTTTGACCGGCCAGGAGGGATCCCGCCACGTGCTCGAAGTCGCGCACGATGCCCTGGCAACGGGTGCAGCCCTCGAGGTGCACCGCCGTGAGAAGCGCGGCCCCGCTCGTGTGCGAGCCGGCCGCACAGGCCATCAGCATGGCATCGTCTGGATGATGTCGGATCACGATCGGTGCTCTTCGAGAAGTTCGCGCAGGCGGGCTGCTGCCCGACGGATCCGGGTCTTGACCGTGCCGAGCGGAATCTTCAGCTCGGCCGCGATCGCGGAATGAGATTGGTCTTCGTAGAAATTCAGGTGCAGCAAGCGTCGTTGCTCCGCTGTCAGCGAACTCAACGCGCACCTGACGCCGTCCTGGCGTTCTCTTCCGGACACGCCGTCCTCGGCGCTGGGCAGGCTCGGATCCGGCATGGCCTCGAACACGCTGTCGTCCAGCCTCACCCACGTCTGCGCCAGGCCGCGACGGCTGTCGGTGCGCAGGTTTCGGGCGATCGTGAACAGCCATGCCGCGAGGGTGGCCTTGGCCGGATCGAATTGCGATGCCTTTCGCCAAAGCACCACGAACGTGTCCTGGACGAGGTCGTCGGCCGCGCCTGGCGAACTGCCGGAGTGGATCAGCCAGTTCTTGAGGCGCGGTGCGAAGTGCGCGAAAAGGGCGGCGAAGGCACGCCGATCCTGGTCGCGGCCCACCGCCACGGCCAGCGCCTCGAAGTCGTCTGTAGCGCGCTGGATGCTGCGGCCCCGAAGCCGCCGCAGCAGCGCGAACGACACCGGCGACGCTGCTTCCGGGGCGGCGGCGTCAGCGGGGTCGGGAGCGGTGGGCACGGCGTTCATGTTGATGCTTACGGTACCAGCCGCGGATCGGATTTGATTCCGGCGCGGAAAAACAGGGCGGGCGTGCTGCGCCCGATGGCGTGACGTCGCGAGGCCCACGTTCAAAGGGTAGCTCCGGATGACCGCGCTTTCAGACCTGCGCCAGCAGGCTTCGCCACATCGCCCGTTCGAGGCGACGCGTTCCAGGGAGGAACCCTCTTTTCCATCATTGTCCGGCTTCTGGCGGGAGGCGCCGCGCGCCCGCGCTTCCGCGCAATCCTGGTTGTGTTCACGTTCGCGAGCGTGCTCTCGGGGTGTGGCGGCGGCGGTGGGGGCGGGGGGCCGGCCAAGCCGCCCCTCGCGATCACCGCGCAGCCCGCGGACGTCACCGTGGTGGCCGGCGCGGCGGCCACGCTCAACGTGAGCGCCAGCGA
>JACMOG010000324.1 GCA_014378125.1 Vitreoscilla sp.
CAGGCCAGCTCGCGTGCGATGGCCTCCACCGAGCCGCCCGTGGGCTCGTCGCAGTACACGTCGGCGGCGTACAGCGTGGCGCGCGGCAGCGCCGAATGGAAGCCGTCGTAGGCGCCCACCATCAGCGACGCCACGGCCGTGCCGTGCATCGCCGGATGGCCCTCGTCCGCGCAGCCATGCGTGCGCACCGTGACGCGGCGCAGCGCCGGGTGGCGCAGGTCGACGCCGCTGTCGATGAGCCCCACCTGCAACGGCACGCCGCTCGCGCGGCCCTGCGCCAGCGTGCCCATCGCGGCCATCGACGCGGGCTGCGCGGGCGCCTCCACGCTTCCGCTGCTGCCGTACACATGATGAAAGTCGTACGCGCCGTCCGGATCGATCGCCCGCGCCCGCGCGAGCGCCTCCGCCAGATCGACGCCCGCCGGCGCCTTGAGCACCAGCAGCACGGCGTCGAGTCCCGCCAACGCGTCCTCGCGCAGCGGCGTGAAGCCGGCGGCAAGCAGCGCCTCGCGCGCGGCCGGCGACGACGGTTGCGCCAGCAGCTCGGCGCGCACGATCAGCTCGCCGAGTCGGTCGCGGTCGAGTTCGCGCGGGTGCTCCCGCGCGCGCTCGCCCACCGCGTCCAGGCGCGAGGTGGCCAGCTCCACCGGCGCCAGCACGGTGTCGACGATCGGCTGCAGGCGCTGCACCAGCGGCGACTGCGTGATCGGCGACACGGCATGCCCCAGCGCGGGCCCCAGCGCCGGCAGGCGAAGCTGGGCGTGCGCCGAGCCGCAAAGAAGCAGCGCGAACGCAAGGATTCGGCAAGTTCGAGGGTTCATGTTCGATATAACGTTGGACGCATGGAAGAAAATCCATCGCCACAACGTTTTCCCATCATGTCATGAGCCTGTCGCCCCTTGCGTTGCGCGCGGAGATCGCGGCCCTCTTGCCGCGGCTGCGCCGTTTCGCCCGATCCGTCACCCGGCACCGGGAGGACGCGGACGACCTCGTGCAGATCGCGGTCGAGCGTGCGCTGAAGCACCTCGATCATTGGCAGGATGGAACTCGACTGGACAGCTGGCTGTTTCGAATCATGAAGAACGCATGGATCGACGAGGTGCGGGCGCGCGGCCGCCGCGACGAGGTGCTCGCGCCCGAAGAGGCGGGCGAGCACGTCGGCTTCTCCGAGACGGGCAGCCGCGACATCCGCCTGTCCATCGAGAAGGCGATGGCGCGCCTGCCCGAGGACCAGCGCATGGCCGTGAGCCTGGTGCTGGTGGAGGGGCTGCCCTACAAGGAAGCCGCGGAGGTGCTCGACATCCCCATCGGCACGCTCACGAGCCGCCTTGCGCGCGGCCGCGACGCGCTTCAACTGATGCTGGGCGACGGAGACCTGACGCCATGAGTGCCCTGAACGAACACGACCGCATCGCGGCGATGGCCTATGTCGATGGCGAGCTGCCGGCCGAGCACATCGTCGCTTTCGACGCCCGCCTCGCGCTGGAGCCCGCGCTCGCGACCGCGGTGGCGCGCGAGCGCGCTTTGCGCGCGCGGCTGCAGTCGGCCTTCGCGCCCGAGCTGGACGAGCCGGTGCCCGCCGGCCTGCTCGACCTGCTGGCCGTGCCGGAATCTGCCGCCGCTGCCGCCGCCCCCCTGGCCGCCAACGAGGCCTTGCCCGCCGGAACGAACGACGCCTCGCGCGCCACGCTGCCGCACGACCGCCGCTGGCGCTGGCCCACCTGGGGCGCGATGGCCGCCAGCCTGATGCTGGGCGTCGTGTTCGGCACGCACCTGCTGGCGTCGCACACGGGCGGCGGCGAGGCGGTGGCGCTCAACGTGGGCGAAGACGGCGCCATCACGGCGCAGGGCGCGCTGCGCGACGCGCTCGAGCAGCACATCGGCGGCACCGTGATCGATCCGAACGCCAAGGTCGGCGTGGGCCTGAGCTTCCGCGACCATGCCGGGAACTATTGCCGCACGTTCGCCGTCGACGCGGCCTCCTCGGGCATCGCGTGCAAGCAGTCCGCGGGTTGGGTGGTGGCGCGGCTCGAACACGCCACCAACGCGCGCGCCGGCGAGGCCGGCGGCTACCGCACCGCCGCAAGCTCGCTCAGTCCCACGTTGCTGCAGGCCATCGATGCGATGCGCGACGGCGACACGCTGGACGCCGCGGCCGAGGCCAGTGCGCGGGACAAGGGCTGGAAGCGCTGATCAGGCCGTCATCCCGCCGCCCGCCCGTCGAACGCCGACCTGGCCTGCTCCACCTCGGCCAGGTGCTCGGTGGTCCACCGGTACATGGTCCTCAGCGGCTTCTGCACGCTGCGGCCCAGCGGCGTGATGGCGTACTCCACGGCGATCGGCGACGCCGGCACCACGCGGCGCGTGACGATGCCGTTGCGTTCGAGCCGGCGCAGGCACTGCGTGAGCGCCTTCTGCGTGACGCCCACCAGTTGCCGCTTGACCGCATTGAAGCGCAGGGGCGCGTCGTCGAGCGCGATGAGCACCAGCATCGACCACTTCTCGGTGAGTTGATCGAGCAGCAGTCGTTGCGGGCAGTTGGCATCGAAGTCGTCGGACGGGCAGCTTGGCATGCGGTATCTCCGAGGCTATCTGGTGTCTCCAAGGTGGCTATTTTATCCCAGGTTTACTTTATATACTTGGCAGACAGCGACCACGAAGGAAACCCCCCATGACCATCAACAGCAGCACCGACACCCTCTTCCGCCCCCTGCGCATCAAGTCGCTCGAGCTCAGGAACCGCATCGTCATGGCGCCGATGACGCGCTCGTTCTCGCCCGAAGGCGTGCCCGGGGAGGACGTGGCCGAGTACTACCGCCGCCGCGCCGCCGCGCAGGTGGGCCTCATCCTGTCCGAAGGCACCGTCGTCGATCGTCCCGCCGCCAAGAACGATCCGCGGGTGCCGTTCTTCCATGGCGAGGCCGCGCTGGCCGGCTGGCAACGCGTGATCGACCAGGTGCACGCCGCGGGCGGCAAGATGGGCCCGCAGATCTGGCACGTGGGCACGGTGGCCAACCCGCAGACCACCTGGGTGCCGCCGGGTTCCGTGGAGGGTCCGTCGGGCCTGCTCGCACCCCAGGCGCCGCGTGGCGTGGCGATGACCGACGAGGCCATCGCCGACACCATCGCCGCCTTCGGCAAGGCCGCCGGCGAGGCGAAGCGGCTGGGCTTCGACACGCTCGAACTGCACGGCGCGCACGGCTACCTGATCGACCAGTTCTTCTGGGAAGGCACCAACCAGCGCTCCGACCGTTTCGGCGGCGCCACGCTGAAGGAGCGCTCGCGCTTCGCGTCGGAGGTGGTGAAAAGCGTGCGCGCCGCGGTGGGGCCTGACTTTCCGATCCTGTTGCGCGTGAGCCAGTGGAAGCAGCAGGACTACGCGGTTCGGCTCGCGCCCACGCCGCAGGCCATGACCGACTGGCTGCTGCCGCTGGTGGACGCCGGCGTCGACGTGCTGCACTGCTCCCAGCGCCGCTTCTGGGAGCCCGAGTTTCCGGAGCTGGACGGCGAGGACGGCCTCAACTTCGCGGGCTGGGCCAAGAAGCTCACCGGCGCGACCACCATCAGCGTGGGCTCGGTCGGCCTGTCGGGCGACTTCTTCGGCAGCTTCGGTGGCAAGACCTCGCAGCCCGCGAGCCTCGACAAGCTGATCGCGCGCATGGAACGCGACGAGTTCGACCTGATCGCCGTCGGCCGCGCCCTGCTCGGCGATCCGGATTGGGTGACCAAGGTGCGCAACGGCGACGCCGCCGGGATGAAGGACTTCACCGCGGCGGCGCTGGGCGAGCTGGTCTGATCAGAGCCAGGGCGTGTCGTAGTACTCGTACACGCCGCGCCCGTAGGTCTCGTCGTAGTTGGGGCGCGCGTCGAAGGAATGGCGCGGCGCCTGGCTGAGCTGCTCTTTCTCGAGCGGCACCACGTAGCCGTCCTTCTCGAGGTCGTAGTGCAGCATCGACCACGGCAGCGGATAGCGGTCGGCGCCCATGCCGAAGATGCCGCCGAATTCGAGCACGGCATGGCGGACGATGCCGGAGCGCTTGTCGATGACCAGGTAGTCGATCGAGCCGAGCGAATCGCCGGCGGGGTTGAAGACGGCGGTACCGGTGACGCGATCGGAACTGATCACGCTGCTGGCAGTGGTGGTGGCGGTGGTGTCTTGCATGGCGTCTCCCGGGTGTCGCGGCGCGCAGCCGGATGCCGGCGCCTCAGGCCTTGCTGAGCACGCCGCGTTCCCACCGCGCGACCCACGCCGCGCACAGCCGATGCAACTGCTCCACGCCGTCGGTCAGCGCCGCCGGTCCCGGCTGCAGGATGTCGCACGACTTGATCTCGTGCAGTTCGCCGTTGGCGACGGCGGGCACGTCCTGCCAGCCAGGACGCGCGGCCACGTTGGCGCCGCGAAACTTCTTGCCGCACCAGCTGCCCACGATGAGGTCGGGCGCGCGCCGCGGCGGCTCCGCCGGGTCGTGCACGATGCGATCCTTGCCGCCGGCGTGCAGGCCCAGTTCGGCGAAGACGTCGACGCCACCGGCCACGGCCACCAGCTCCGACACCCAACGGATCGCGCTGATCATCGGATCGTCCCACTCCTCGAAGTAGACGCGCGGACGACGCGGCCACGCGGTCGATGCGGCGGCGATCTCGGCGTGGCGCGCCTGGCAGGCCGCGATCCATGCCTCCGCGCGGTCGCTCGCCTGCACCAGGCCGGCCACCAGGCGCAGCGTGGCGAAGATCTCGGCCACGCTGCGCTGGTTGGTGATGAACACGTTCAGGCCCGCGCGAATGAGCTTGTCGGCCAGCGCGGCCTGCATGTCGGAGAAGCCGACGACCAGGTCGGGTTGCAGCGCCACGATCTTGTCGATCTTGCCGTCGAGGAAGGCCGACACGCGCGGCTTCTCGTCGCGCGCGCGGCGCGGGCGCACCGTGTAGCCGGAGATGCCGACGATGCGGTGCTCCTCGCCGAGCAGGTACAGCCACTCGGTGGTTTCCTCGGTGAGGCAGACGATGCGTTGGGGGCCGGTCATTGCGCGATTGTGCCCGGCGTCGCCCTGGCTAACCCTCGGATCGGGCCCTTCGGCGGGAACGGACAATTGCCCATCGATTTCCCGGATCCGCCCATGACCTCCCCTTCCGCGGCGCTGTCGCCCTCAGGCAAGCCGACCGCGCCCAAGGCGGCGCACCCGTTCCTGTTCCTGGTGCTGTTCCTGCCGTTCGGCGCGGTGCCCGGCTTCCTCACGGTGGCGCTGGCCTACGAGCTCAGCAAGAAGGGCATCAGCACCGGCGACATCGCCGTGGTGGTGGGCATCAGCTACGTGTGCCTCATCTTCAAGTGGCTGTGGGCGCCGCTGGTGGACACCCTGCTCACGCGCAAGATCTGGTACGTGGGCTCCACGCTGGTCTGCGGCTTCGGGCTGTGGCTGGCGGGCCATGCCGCCATGGGCGAGCACCCGTCGCTGCCGCTGATCAGCGCGGCGCTGACCCTCAGCAACTTCACGGCCACGCTGCTCGCGATGGCGGTGGAAAGCCTGATGGCCGCCACCGTCGTCGACAGCGAACGCGGACGCGCCGGCGGCTGGTCGCAGGCCGGCAACCTGGGCGGGCAGGGGCTGGGCGGCGGTCTCAGCCTGTGGCTGATCCAGAGCCAGGGCTTCAGCGACGCCGCCTCCGGCGCCGTACTGGGACTCATCTGCGCGCTGTGCTGCCTGGCGCTGTTCTGGGTGGACGACTCACGGCCGCTGCTGAAGGTGGACGGCCATGTCGAGGCCGCGGGCCACCTGGGGGTCGCCGCCAACCTGCGCGCCATCGGCGGCGACCTGTGGGACCTGCTGCGCTCGCGCGTGGGCATCCTGGCGCTGATGATCTGCCTGCTGCCCATCGGCAGCGGCGCCGCACAGAACCTGTGGTCGCCCATCGCGGAAGAATGGCACGCCTCGGCCGGCGTCGTGGCTTTCGTCACCGGGGCCATGAGCGGCCTGATCTCCGCCGTCGGCTGCCTCATCGGCGGCTGGCTGTGCGACCGCATGGACCGCAGGACGGCCTACTGCGTGTTCGGCTTCCTGCTGGTGATCACGGCCATCGGCATGGCGCTGTGCCCGCGCACGTCGAACCAGTACATCTTCTGGACTTCGGCCTACGCGCTCGTCGTCGGGCTGTGCTACGCCGCCTACTGCGCGGTGGTGCTGGAGGGCATCGGCGATACCGCCGCGGCCACCAAGTTCAGCTTCCTGTCGGCGGTGTCGAACGCGCCCATCATGCTGATGACCTTCGTCGACGGCGCCGCCAATACCCGCTGGGGTACCAACGGCATGCTGTGGACGGATGCCTGGTGCGGGATGGCGGGCATCATCGTGTTCGCGCTGATGGCCGGCGGCACCAGGCGCCGCGGCGTCACCACGGCCCTGGAACCCGCTTGAATGGAAGGGGCCTGGCCCCGCGGTCACGGGCGATGCTCATTCCCATGCGCGTTCCACCGCCGGCAGCACCGTCCCCGCACAGTCGCCGAACCCGATCCGCCGCGCGCCCTCGGCCTGGCAGTGGCCGCGCAGGATCACGCAGTCGCCGTCCTGCAGGAACGTGCGCGTCTCGCCGTTGGACAGCGTGAACGGCACCTTGCCGCCCTGGCTCAGCTCCAGCAGCGAGCCGCCCTGGTCGGGCCGCGGGCCGCTCTGCGTGCCGCTGCCCATCAGGTCGCCCGGCTGCAGGTTGCATCCGTTGCTGGCGTGGTGGGCCAGCAGTTGCGCGGGCGTCCAGTAGGCGTCGGCGTACGTGCTGGCCGACACGCGCACGGCCGACTGGCCCTGCGCGCGCATCTCGCTCGTCTGGATCCACACCTCGAGGCCGATGGCGAAGGCCCCGCGCTCGCGGTTGCCGGCGGAGTCGAGATAAGGCAGCGGCTGCGGGTCGGCCGCGTCGCGCGCGAACGGCACCCGAAACGGCGCCAGCGCCTCCATGGTGACGATCCACGGCGAGATCGTGGTGGCGAAGTTCTTGGCCAGGAACGGGCCCAGCGGCTGGTACTCCCAGGCCTGCACGTCGCGCGCCGACCAGTCGTTGAGCAGCGTGGCACCGAACAGCGAGGCCTCGGCCTGGGCCATGTCCAGTGGCATGCCCGGCGCGTTGGGCGGGCCCACGAACAGGCCCAGCTCCAGCTCGTAGTCGAGGCGGCGCGATGGCGTGAAGACCGGCGCGTCGCCCTCGCCCTTCACCTGTCCCCACGGCCGCGAGAAACGCTGGCCGCTGACGCCGATGGACGAACTGCGCCCGTGGTAGCCGATCGGCACCCACTTGTAGTTGGGCAGCAGCGGGTTGTCGGGCCGGAACAGCTTGCCCACCGTGGTGGCGTGATGGATGCCCGTGTAGAAGTCGGTGTAGTCGCCGATGTGGCACGGCAGCGTCATCTCGGCCTCGTCCCCCGGCACCAGCAAGGTGCCGGCCTTGGCATGCCACAGCGACGCCGTGCCCGAGGGCGCGGCCGACAGGCCCTCGAACAGCGCGTGGCGCAGCGCGATGCGCGCCGCGCGGCCGTGCGCCATGAAGCCGTTCAGGTCGCCCAGCGCCAACGGGCCCAGCAGCACGGCGACCTGCGGGTCGAGCTGGCCCAGCGCGTGGAGGTCGAGCACCTGGTCGCCGACGGCCACGCCCACCCGCAGCGCGTCCTTCGTGCCGGCACGGCGGAAGCGGCCGAACGGGAGGGTCTGGATCGGGGAGTCGGTGTCCGGCGTGTTGGCCGACACCACCCAGCTGGTGGCTTCCGGCGCGTGCGTGAAGTCGAGCATCTCAGGCCTTGAAGTTGTCTTGCAGCGGCGCCCAGCAATCGGCGTACGTGGTGTCGAGGTGACCCCCTTCCAGCGCCCAGGCCGTGGGGCGCAGGCGCCAGCGGCTCTCCACCATGAAGGCCAGCGTGTCGTCGAGCTTGCGCGGCGCGAGGTCGGCGGGGCTGGCCTTGGCGAACGCGTCGGCGTCGGGCCCGTGCGGCACCATGCTGTTGTGCAGCGACAGTCCGCCCGGACGGAAGCCTTCCTCCTTGGCGTCGTACTGGCCGTGGACGAGGCCCATGCACTCGCTCATCACGTTGCGGTGGTACCAGGGCGGACGGAAGGTGTCCTCGGCAACCAGCCACCGCGGCGGAAAGATGACGAAGTCGCAGTTGGCCCAGCCGGGCGTGTCGGACGGCGAGGTGAGCACCGTGAAGATGGACGGATCGGGATGGTCGAAGCTGATCGAGCCGATGGTGTTGAAGCGGCGCGTGTCGTAGACAGTCGGCACCAGGTTGCCGTGCCACGCCACCACGTTGAACGGCGAGGCCGCGGCCGGCGCGCGCCACAGCGCGCCGCCGAACTTGCGCACCAGCTCCCACGGCTCGGCCGGGCCGTCGTCGAACGCGGCGTCGGGAGCGATGAAGTCGCGCGTGTTGGCCAGGCCGTTGGAGCCGATGGGCCCCAGCTCGGGAAGCCGGAAGGCGGCGCCGTAGTTCTCGCAGACGTAGCCGCGCGCCGCCTGGCCGTCCACGGCCGGATCGACCTTGAACAGCATGCCGCGCGGCAGCAGCACGATCTCGCCCGGCGCCGCGTGCAGCACGCCCAGCTCGGTGGTGACGCGCAGCGCCCCGTCCTGCGGGATCAGCAGCAGCTCGCCGTCGACATCGACGAACGCGCGCTTGCCCATGGGCTTGCGGGCGGCGTACAGGTGCACGGCCACGCCCACCTGCATGTCGGGATCGCCGTTGAGCAGCATGGTGCGCAGGCCCTCGACGAAGTCGAGCGGCTCGGCAGACGGTGGGATGGGGTGCCAGCGCAGCGGATCGGGCGGGATGTCGACGCCGTCGCGGGCGCCGGTCTTCAGCAACGCATGGGCCATCGCCGTGTAGGGGCCGCTGCGCACGGACGGCTGGCGGCGATAGAGCCAGGTGCGCTGGTTGGCGTGGCGCGGCGCGGTGAAGGCGGTGCCCGACAGCAGCTCGGCGTACAGGCCGAACGGCGCGCGCTGCGGGCTGTTGCGGCCCTGCGGCAGCGCGCCGGGCACGGCCTCGCTGCTGAAGTGGTTGCCGAATCCGCTGTTGCGGCCGGCCGTCGGGAGCGAAGAGCCCGTCATCGATTTCACCTTTGCTGAACCGATTCGCCATTGCTGAATCGAATGGCTATCATAGACACCGCACCCCGCCGTGTCCAATCCATGCCCACTCCCGCCCCCAAGCCCGCTCCCAAGCCCGCCCGCGATTCCGATTCGCGCGGCATCCAGTCCATCGAGGTGGGCGGCCGACTG
>JACMOG010000325.1 GCA_014378125.1 Vitreoscilla sp.
AGGAGCGCGTTGATCTGCAGGATCTCGGCCGCGCGGCCCACCGCGGCGGCCACGTCGGCCTTGCTGCGACCGGCCAGCTTGAGCGCGAAGCCCATGTTCTCGGCCACCGTCATGTGCGGGTACAGCGCGTAGCTCTGGAACACCATCGCCACGCCGCGGTCGGAGGGCGACAGGTCGTTGACGCACTGGTCGCCGATGTACAGGTCGCCTTCGGTGATCTCCTCGAGCCCCGCGATCATGCGCAGCAGCGTCGACTTGCCGCAGCCCGACGGTCCGACGAACACCATGAACTCGCCGTCGCGCACCTCCAGGTCGACGCCCTTGATCACCTCGGCGCCGCCGTCGTAGGTCTTGCGGATCTTCTTGAGCGCGAGGCTGGCCATGGGGTGGGACCTTCTAGATGTCGCAGCGTTGCTGCAGGGCGGGCACGGGAGCGGGCACGGTGTCCGTGCGCGGCACGTGGTCGGCGCGCAGAGCGCGCACCTGGGCGTCGACGTCGGCCGGGCTCAACACGCGATCCTTGGCATGGAATACCCAGTCGACGTCCTCGTCGTACACGCGCGGCGCGCCGCCCGCGGGCAGCGAGCCGCCGACCGCGAACCAGAGGTTGAACGAGATGGTCATCGGCGAGACCGGCACGTTGCGGCCCTCGTGCACCGCCACCTCGCGGCCATCGACGAACTCGTGCACGGCGTTCTTCGTCACCTGCATCAACAGCACGTGCCAGCCGTCGAACGACGCGAACTCCTCGTGCGGCGAGTTGTGCGCCTCCCACGGATCGATCTGCACCGTCTGCCACGACACGCCGTACAGCCGCGTCTTGTCCGACCCCCAGCCGCCGTTGGGAAGGTACTCCCAATCGAGCTCGCTGAAGTCGGGGTCGAACGCGTGCGCGAGAGGCGCGACGGCGTAGAACGACTCGATCACCGGATCGCCGTCGACGCCCGAACGCGGCGCGTCGGAGAAGCGGATGCGCGCCGCGTACGTGCCCTGCAGGTACTTGCGCTGGTGGCACAGCTGCGCCTGCACGGTGCCGGGCCCGGTGCCGTCGGTGCGCGCGGTCAAGCGCAGCACGCGGTTGCCGGGCTGCAGCGGATGGACCACCAGCGAGAGGGCCTCGGCGCCGAAGCGCCCGCCGGGCAGGCCGGGGTGGCCGGTGCCGTCGCGCAGCTGCCAGCCGGCGGCGGCCATGTCGGCGGGATTGGCGTAGGAGAAGTCGTCGAAGAACAGGCTGGCCGTCGGAGCGGGCGGCGCCGACGCGCAGCCCGCCACGAGCGCCGCCAGCGCCGCCAGCGCCGCCAGCGCGAGCGGAAAGTGCGCGCGGCGCATCACGCGGGCTTCGCCTCGTCGTGATGCGGCAGGAAGAACGACAGCACCAGCACGGGGATCGCGCAGGCCAGCACCCACAGGAAGAAGTGCTGGTAGCCGAGCCAGGTCTGGATCTCCCCGCTCCACGTGCCGGACAGGATGAAGCCGAGCTGCATCACGCCGCTGCCCAGCGCGTAATGGGCGGTGGTGAAGCGCCCCTTGGCCACCACCTGCATGATGAACAGGATGATGCCCACGAAGCCGAAGCCGTAGCCGAACATCTCGATGGACAGGCCGGTGGCGATGGCGGTCATGTCGGTGGGGCGCGCCGTGCTGAGCCACCAGTACACGAGGTTGGGCAGGTTCATGGCGATGACCAGCCACACCATGGAGCGCCGCAGGCCCAGCCACGACGTGAAGTAGCCGCCGACGATGCTGCCGCCGACGAACGCCACCGTGGCCCATGTGCCGTAGACCAGGCCGATCTGGTCGGTGCTCAGGCCCAGGCCGCCCACGGCGCGCGCATCGCGCAGGAAGAGCGGGCCCACCGACTGGATCTGCCCCTCTCCGGCTCGAAACAGGATGATGAACAGGATGGCGAACCAGATGCCGGGCTTCCTGAAGAACTCCACCACCACTTCGGCGGTGGTCCGGGCGATGGCGGCGACGCCGCGCGCGGCCTGCACGTCGCTGCGCGTGTCGGGCAGCGCCCACACGTGGTACGCGGCGAGCACCGCCATCACGGCGGCCAGCAGCACGAAGACGGCGCTCCAGGCGTGCGCGGCCTCCATCGTCTTTTCGAGATAGCCCACCAGCACCAGCACGCCGCCGCGCGCGAACAGGCGCGCCGCGTTGAAGAAGGCCCCCTGCCAGCCGGCGTACTCGGCCTGCTGCTTGTCGGACAGGCTCGCGATGTACAGGCCGTCGGACGAGATGTCGTGCGTGGCCGACGCGAACGCGGTGAAGGCGAGGATGGCCAGCACCAGCGAGATGCTGTGTGGCACGTTGAGCGCCAGCGCGACGAGACCCAGCGTCACGGCGCCCACCAGCTGGAACACGATGACCAGCAGCTTCTTGCTGGGCACGGCCTCCAGGAACGGGCTCCACAGCGGCTTGACGGCCCAGGCCAGGCCCAGCGCGTTCGTCCACTTCGTGATGACGCCGTTCTCGATGCCCAGGTCCTTGAACAGCAGCGCCGCGATCGCCATCACCACGAAGAACGGCACGCCCTGCGCGAAGTACAGCGTGGGCACCCAGGTGATGGGCGAGCGCTTGAGCTTGGAGGCCGCCGCGACGGGTTGCGCGGCGACGCCAGCGTTCAGGACGGATTCACTCTGCACTTGGTTCTCTTTCCTGGCGACGGTGGGACGAGGGTCGAAACGTGTTGCGCGAGAGTCTGCCCGTGTTCAGGCGGCGCGGGGAGAGAGCTTCACCGGAGACGTGGCCGTGGCCTGCGCGCGGCCCTCGAGCCACGCGCGCACGGCCTCGAGCGCGCCATCGCAGTACCCCCACGTGACGAGCGACGGCGCCGCGATGTCGAACAACTGGTACGGATTCCACAGCGCCACGTGCAGGTCGGGGCGTGCCGTGGCGGCCGCGTCGCCGAAGCGAGTGCGGTGGTTGGACACGAGGATGTTGTAGCGGCCGTCCTGCGGGAACGTGGCGGCTTCCACCTGGCGCAGGTCGGGCACGCGCACCAGTTGCACGTCGGCGAAGCCGGCGAACATCTCGGCCACGCGCGACGCGGGCAGGCCGGCCTCGGACACCCCGCCGCACTCCACCGAATCCTGCGTGACGACGCGCAGCGGGGTGCCCGGCGCGGGCGGACGCGCGGGCTTGCCGGCGCCGTCGAACGCGGTCAGGCCGCGGGCCCAGGCGGCGCGCATCGCGGCGTCGTCGGCGGCACGCTGCGCGGCGTCGTAGGCGCGCGGCGACACGGGGTACGCGGTGGCCAGCGCCACGAGGCGGGCCTCGGACTTCTTCACGTCGGCGGGCAGCAGGTGGCCTTCCTGCAGCGCGCTCTCGATGGCCTTGACCGTGGCGCCCTGCTCGGCCAGCGTGCCCTGGGCCAGCGGCATGTCGGCGCCCGCCTGCAGCGCCATCACGGCGCCGAGGGCGTGGCCGTACTTGTCGTGGACGGCCTTCATCATCAACGCGTCGGTGATGACGACGCCGTCGTAGCCGATGCTCTCGCGCAGCAGGCCGGTGAGCACCGCGCGCGACAGCGTGGCGGGATGCTCGGGATCGATCTGCGGGTAGACGATGTGGGCGGTCATCACCGACGGCGCGGCCGGCGTGGCGCCCTTCGAATGCGCGAGCGCGCGGAACGGCTTGAGCTCCAGCGCCTCGAGCTCGGCCACCGACTTGTCGACAGTGGGCAGCGCGTGGTGCGAGTCGGTGGCGGTATCGCCGTGGCCGGGGAAGTGCTTCACGCAGCACGCCACGCCCTCGCGCAGCGAGCCGCGCATCCAGGCGGCGGCCAGGCGCGCCACCTCGTCGGGATCCTCGGAGAAGCTGCGCTCGGCGATCACCGGGTTGCCCGGGTTGTTGTTCACGTCGAGCACCGGCGCGAAGTTCCAGTTGATGCCCAGGCTGCGCAGGCCGCGCGCCACCGTGGCGCCCACCTCTTCGCACAGCGTCTCGTCGCCGATCGCGCCGAGCGCCATCGCGGCAGGCGCCTGCGGCAGGAAGGTGGCGCGGATGGTGGAGCCGCCTTCCTGGTCGATGCCGATCAGCGAGTACGGGCCCATCACCTCGCGCAGGTCGGCCGTGAGCTTGCGCACCTCGTCCTCGGTGCCGAGGTTGCGGCGAAACAGGCAGATCGCGCGCACATGATTGCGGCGCAGGAATTCCGCGGTCTCGTCGTCGAGCGACGTGCCCGGGATATCGACCATCACGAGATGGCCAGGATGGAAGGTGGGCACGGCGCTCATGTCGACGGTGAGGGGCGGAAAGGACGTGACGCGTCAGTGCGTCAGCGTGACCTTGTTCAGGTGGCGCGGCTTGTCGGGGTCGAGACCCTTGGCGCGGGCGAGGGCTTCGACGGCCAGGTAGTAGCTCTGGATCGCGGAGATCGGATCGAGGTCCTCGTGGCCGGCGGCCACCAGCGGCAGCTCGGCGCCGGGGGTGCCGACGGGCGCGGCGACGAGCACGCGCGCGCCACGCTTGCGCATCTCCTCGGCCAGCGCGAGCAGGCCGGCCTGGGCCGGGCCGCGCGGGGCGAAGATCAGCAGCGGGTAGCCTTCTTCCACGAGCGCCATCGGGCCGTGCTTGACCTCGGCGCCCGAGAACGCCTCGGCCTGGATGCCGCAGACTTCCTTGAACTTCAGCGCGGCCTCCATCGCGATGGCCAGGCTGGTGCCGCGGCCGATCACGAACAGCTTGTCGGCGTTGACAAGCGCGTCGACCAGCGGCGACCAGTCGGTGGTCGCGGCGCGTTCCAGCACCTCGGGCAGCGTCTCGAGCGCGGCCAGCAAGGCCTTGTCGTCCTTCCAGTGCGCGACGATGCGCGCGCCGGCCACCAGTTGCGCGATGTAGCTCTTGGTGGCGGCCACGCTGGTCTCGGCGCCGGCGTGCAGCGGCAGCACCCATTGGGCGGCCTGGGCCAGCGGCGATCCGGCATCGTTGACCACGGCCACGGTGCGCGCGCCGCCTTCGCGGAAGAAGCGGATGGGGGCGATCAGGTCGGGGCTCTGGCCCGACTGCGAGAAGCCCCACGACACCAGGCCGTTGCAATCGAGCTGCGACTGGTACAGCGTGACCAGCGACATCGGCAGCGACGTGACGAGGCGGCCCAGGCGCGCCATCACCAGGTAGGCCATGTAGTGCGCGGCGTGATCGGAGCTGCCGCGCGCCACGGTGAGGGCGGATCGCGGGGGATCGGCACGGAGTTGCTCGCCGAGCGAGGTGTAGGCGGCGTGGTCGGCCGCCATCAGACGAGCCACGGCCGCAGGGGCTTCGCGCGCTTCGTCAAGCATCCGTGAGGTCAATGGAGTCTCCTTCTACGATCACTTGGGTCAGTTGCAGGTCGGCGTCCAGCACGCAGAGGTCGGCGCGCGCGCCCACCAGCAGGCGGCCGCGATCGGACAGGCCGAGGAAGTCGGCGGCGTGGGTGGCCACGCGGCGCGAGGCGTCGTCCAGGCTCAGGCCCAAGCCCACCAGGTTGCGCAGCGCCTGGTCCATGGTGAGCGTGCTGCCGGCCAGCGTGCCGTCGGGCAGTCGCACGCCGCCCAGGCACTTGGTGACGCGGTGGCTGCCGAGGTTGTAGTCGCCGTCGGGCATGCCCGCCGCGGCCGTGGAATCGGTGACGCAGTACAGGCAGGGAATGGCGCGCAGCGCGGCGCGGATGGCGCCCGGATGCACGTGCAGCAGGTCGGGAATGATCTCGGCGAACTCGGCATGCGCCAGCGCCGCGCCGGCGATGCCGGGCTCGCGGTGGTGGAACTTGCTCATCGCGTTGAACAGGTGCGTGAAGCCGGTGGCCCCGCGCTGCAGCGCCGCCACGCCGTCCTCGTACGTGCCGGCGGTGTGGCCGATCTGCACGTGGAAGCCGGCCGCGCGCAGCGGGGCGATCAGGTCGAGGTTGCCGGGCAGCTCGGGCGCCATCGTGATCAGCTTGATGGGGGCGATGGCATGCAGCGCCTTCACCTCGTCCACCGACGCGGGGCGGGCGAAGTCGGGCTGGGCGCCCAGCGCGCCCGGGTTGATGTACGGGCCTTCCAGGTGGACGCCCATCACGTGCGCGCCGCCGCGGCGGTGCGTGCGCACGGCGTCGCTCAGCGCGGCCATGGCCTGCGAGATGTCGGCCATCGGCGCCGTCATCGTGGTGGCCAGCATCGACGTGGTGCCGTGGCGCGCATGCACGCGCGCGATCTCGGCCACGGCGTTGCCGCCCTCCATGGTGTCGAAGCCGCCGCCGCCGTGCACGTGCAGGTCGATGAAGCCCGGCAGGATCAGCGGCTCGGCCGACACGCGCGCCTGGCCTTCGCTGATGGGCGTGCCCTCGATGCCGGCGATGCGACCGTCGACGATGGTCAGCGTGCCCCGCACGAAGCCCTGGGGCGTCAGCACGTGGCCGTTGATCTGCTGGCGCGAAACACCACTCATGCGACGGCTTCCTTCATCTGCTGGCGCACGAGTCGGTGCGCCCCGTCGACGGCGTCGCCGGACGCCTCCACCAGTCGGGCCCGCAGCGCCGGGGGCAACCGGTCGGCCATGCGCAGGCCGATGCTGCCCAGCAGCACGATGGGCAACTGCAGCCCGGGGTCGAGCGCCAATGCCATGTCCTCGATCTCCTGTCCGATTTCCTGCACCATCGACTGCGCCGCGGCGTCGGTGTCCGCGCACTCGAACACGAGCGGCGCGAGCTGCGCGTATTCGTGCTGGCGGGCCGTGGAGCACCATTCGAGCAACATGTCGCGGCGATCGCTCACCTGGCGCCACACGGCCTGGGCCAACGGGCCCGCGGGCGCCCGGCCGTCGAGGGCGCGATGGGCGACCTGCATGGCGCGCAGGCCCAGCCAGGCGCCGCTGCCTTCGTCGCCCACCGGAAAGCCCCAGCCGCTGACCGCCACGCGACGGCCGTCGGCGTGCAGCGCCTCGCCGACCGCGCCGGTGCCCACCGCCACGATGGCGCCCGCGCGACCGGCGTGGGCACCCATCAGCGCGGTGCGCGAATCGGTCTCCAGCACGATCAGCGCATATTCGGGGGCCGCGCGAAAGAACGCGGCGGCCAGGTGCGGCGCCACGGCGCCGGCCAGCCCCAGGCCCAGCACGCACTGCTTGGGCACCGGCACGGCCAGCCCCGCCGACGCGAACGCGCGCTCGACGGCCTGGACGATGTGCCTCCACGCCTGCTCGATGCCCTGGGCGAGGGCCGAGGGGCCGGACTCGCCGTGGCCGACAAGGGCGCCGGCGCTCGTCCAGAGGCGCACGCGGGTGCCCGTGCCGCCACCGTCCACGCCCAGGGCGTAGCGGATGTCGGCCTGTTCAAAGGCGGGGTGATAGCAGGTGTGGCTCATAGGTGTGATACCACTATAGTACCATGACAGGCCGCTGTCAACGAATGCTCAGCCGTCCGGCATGCCCATCCCCGTATCCAATTTCACTCGTAAAAACTAGGCAGAAACCCGGAGGCGACACATCCGTTCGTGCGGCGTGCAAATGAACCAGTCGTAATACCAATTACGTCCAACCGTGGGGCCCAGCCCTCAGTGCGTATTGCCGGGCTGCAGCGGGTGGTCGATGAGGCCACCCAGCAGCTCGAAGCGCGTGTACGGGCGGTGGTGGCCCGACAGCCTCAGCGCGATCGACACCACCAGGCTGTGGGTGCGCGACGGGGGCGCCTTCATGGGCAGCAGCGTGAGCCACGCCACCAGCACCAGCGGCAGCCACCAGGGCGCGCGCACCGCGCCGGGGTGGGCCAGGTAGTCGGCCAATGTCCAGCCGGCGGCGGCCGCGCCCAGCACCAGGCCCGAGATGGCCTCGCTCCAGGAGTGCGCGCCCAGCTTCACGCGCGACCAGGTGATCAACAAGGCCAGCAGCGCGCCGACGATCGCGCCGCGGCGTCCGGCAATGAGCGCCACCAGCACCGGCAGGATGGCCGTGGCGTACATCGAGTGGCCGGAGAAGCCGGTGAAATCGAGCGCCGCGATGCCGATGCCGAAGCCCAGGAACGCCACCTTGCTGGCGGTGACGACCGCGGTGGTGGCGACGACGGCGGCCACCCAGCGCAACGCCGACCGGCGCGCGGGATGGTCGTGCGCGTGGGCGTTGCCCTGCGCCACGCGGTGGCGCGCGCCGGCGGGACGCGCGAACGCGAGCCACAGCGCGCCCGCGAAAAAGGCCGGCAGCAGGATCTGGGCCTCGCCCAGCCGCGTGACGGCCAACCAGAACAGCGAATGAATCTCGAGGCCTTCTTCCATGCACCCTTGCAGACGGAGCCGATAGCGATGAACCCATCCTATCGGCAGCCGGTGAGGCCAGTGTGGGGCGAATCTGGCGCCTCAGGCTTTCCGAGCGCGGCCACCCGGCGGGTGCCCTGGCCGATGCCGCGCCTGGCGTCCAGCCCGGCGGCCCCGCCGGCGCCGCCGATCAGGTGCACCTTCACGCCCGCGGCGGCCAGCGGCGCCACCAGCTCGCGCAGCGGCTCCTGGCCGGAGCACAGCACGATGGTGTCCACCTCCAGCAGCGTGCCGTCCTTGCGCTCGGGGCCGAAGGTGACGAACAGGCCCTCGTCGGTGACGCGCTCGTAGTTCACGCCGGCCAGCATCTCCACGTTCTTCATCTTGAGCGTGGCACGGTGGACCCAGCCCGAGGTCTTGCCCAGGCCGGCGCCATGCTTGCCGGTCTTGCGCTGCAGCAGCGTCACCTGGCGCGACGGCGGCGTGGGCCGCGGGCGATCGAGGCCGCCCGGCGTCCTGGCAGGATCGCCCACGCCCCATTCGCGCCGCCATTCGTCCAGGTGCAGGGTGGGCGAGGGCTGGCCGCGGTCGGCGCCGGTCACCAGGAACTCGGCCACGTCGAAGCCGATGCCGCCCGCGCCCACGATGGCCACGCGCTGGCCCACCGGCTTGCCGTGCAGCAGCACGTCGATGTAGCTCAGCACCTTGGCGTTGTCCTGGCCCGGGATGCGCGGATCGCGCGGCACCACGCCGGTAGCCAGGATGACCTCGTCGAACCCGCCGGCGGCCAGCGCCGCGGCGTCCACCCGCGTATCCAGGCGCAACTCCAGCGTGGGCAACGTCTCGATGCGACGGCTGAAATAGCGCAGCGTCTCCGAGAACTCCTCCTTGCCCGGCACGCGCCTGGCCATGTTGAACTGGCCGCCGATGCGCGCGGCGCCGTCGAACAGCACCACCGCGTGCCCGCGCTCGGCCAGCGTGGTGGCCGCGGCCAGGCCGGCCGGGCCGGCGCCCACCACCGCGAAGCGGCGCGGCGTGGCCGCGGGTGCGATCTTCAGCTGGGTCTCGAAGCCGGCGCGCGGGTTCACGAGGCAGGTGGCCTGGACATTGGAGAACGTGTGGTCGAGGCAGGCCTGGTTGCAGGCGATGCAGGTGTTGATCTCGTCGGCCCGGCCCTGGGCCGCCTTCTCCATGAAGGCCGGGTCGGCCAGGAACGGGCGCGCCAGCGACACCAGGTCGGCCTGGCCGAACTCGTCGATGCCCGGGGCGAGCAGGCCTTCGGCCACCTCGGGCGTGTTGATGCGGTTGCTGGTGGCCAGCGGGATGGCGATGCCGGCGGCGCGCAGGTCTGCCCGCATCTTGCCGGTGACCCACCCGAACGCCGCCCGCGGCACGCTGGTGACGATGGTGGGAATGCGCGCCTCGTGCCAGCCGATGCCGGTGTTCAGGAGGGTGGCGCCGGCGGCGGCCACGGCCTTGGCGAGCTGCAGCACCTCGTCCCAGGTGCTGCCCTCCGGGATCAGGTCGATCATCGAGAGACGGTAGATCAGGATGAAGTCGGGGCCGACGGCCGCGCGGATCCGACGCACGATCTCCACCGCCAGCCGCATCCGGTTCTCGTAGGCCCCGCCCCAGGCGTCGGTGCGGTGGTTGGTGTGGCGCACCAGGAACTGGTTGATCAGGTAGCCCTCGCTGCCCATCACCTCGACCCCGTCGTAGCCGGCCTCGCGCGCCAGCACCGCGCAACGCACGAAGGCGCGGATGGTGCGCTCGATGCCGCGTTCGCTCAACGCCCGCGGGGTGAACGGAGAGATCGGGCTCTGCAGCCGGGTGGGGGCGACGCACAGCGGCGAGTAGCCGTAGCGGCCGGTGTGCAGGATCTGCAAAGCGATCTTGCCGCCCTCGGCGTGCACCGCGGCCGTCACCTGGCGATGGCGGCGTGCGCCCGAACGCGTCCACAAGGTGCCGGCGAACGGCTTGACCCAGCCCTCGAAGTTGGGCGCGAACCCGCCCGTGACGATCAGCCCCACCCCATGGCGCGCCCGCTCGGCGTAGAACGCCGCCATGCGCGGGGAGGCGCGCGCGGCGTCCTCCAGGCCGGTGTGCATGCTGCCCATGATGGAGCGATTGCGCAGGGTGGTGAACCCGAGGTCGAGGGGGGCGAGCAGCTTCGGGTAGGGCGAGGGCATCGTGTTCTTCCAAGGCGAGCGCGGCTGGCGGGAACCCGGGATGGTAGGGCCGAATCGCTTTACACCGGGCTGCCAGAATCAGCGTCGCACATTGATTCGTGTCGGGCGCGGGCGAACTTTCCGGCCGATTCGAGCTCAGTGTCTGCGGGGCGCTGCCCCGACGCATGGCGAGCGGCGAGGCCCGTGGCAACAGACCGGCAACACGCCATGCCCCATAATGTTGGATTCAGATGACAGGCGTCCGCCTGGAAAGTGGAGTTTTCTCGATGAACAAACGTGAGTTCCTGGCAGCGGGCGGCGCCGTGCCTTTGATCCTGGCCGGTTGCGGTGGCAACGGCAGCGGCAACGCGCCGGTGCGCCTGGTCAACGCCAGCGTCGGCTATCCCAATCTGGGATTCATGGACGAGTCGACCCAAGCCACGTCCGCGGACGCCGCCTACGGCTCCGCCAGCCCGTTCGAAAACGTGCAAGCCGGTGCCGTCGGCATCACGCTGACCGTCGCCGGCCAGGCCGCCACGGCGTCGCAGGTGCGCACGATCAACAAGGATCAACGCTACTCGCTGGTCGCCTACGGCTTCGCCAACGAGCTGAAGTCGGTGCTGCTCACCGAAAGCACGGTCACGCCGGACGCCGGCAAGGCCAACGTCAACGTGCTGAACACCTCGGTGGACATCGGCGCGGTCGACGTCTACCTGTCGGCCTCCAAGGACCTGGCCGTCTCCACGCTGATCGCGTCGAGCATCCCGGGCGTGCAGCAGAGCGCGTTCGCCGGCATCCTGGCCGGTTCGTACTACATCACCGTGGTGGGTGCCAACAGCATCGCCAAGGGCATCAGCGACGTCCGCTTCCAGACCCCGTCCGCCATCGTGCTGACGGCACTCGAAGTCCTCACGATCATCCTGACCCCGGGCGCCAGCGGCGTCCTGGCCAACGTGATCCTGTTGACCCAGGGAACCGCCGGTGCCGCCAGCCCGACGACCCCTTACTTCAACCTCACCGCGCGCGTGCGCGCCGTGACGTCGGTGAACGGCCTGCACGCGTCTGTCACCGGCACCAACACCACCACCAGCACGACGGGCACGACCAATACCTCGGTCACCATCCTCGCGGACAGCACGACCTCGCTTTATTCGAACTACTTCGTCGTCAATACCGGCACGCCGCCGGTCGTCCTGGTCGGTGGAACTGCCGTTCCCGTGATCATGGACGTCACCACCACCAACGCCACCACCGGCGTGGTCACGGTCACGCCCGACCAGCCGGGCGCCCTGGCGGCCGGCGGCGACTACACGCTGCTGGTCTATCTGAACGGCAGCACGCCCACCGCCAGGCTGATCGAGGACAACAACACCGCCGCGGTGACGTCGTCCGGCGTGAAGTTCCGCCTGATCAACCTTGCCTCCAACAACCAGGGCCTGCAGTTGTCGATGGCGGTCAACTCGATCAGCGTGGCCTCGAACATCGGTTTTGCGAAGGCGTCCGCATATACCGAGGTGACGGGCGTACCGCAGAACACCCAGTCGTTGCTGGAAGTCAGCAATGGCCCGACCGTGCTCGCAACCAAGGCGCAGGTTTACCAAGTGGGCAACATCTTCACGGCCATCACCGTCAGCGTCCCGGATGCCACGACGTCGACCGGTGTGCAGAATTTCGTCCTGTCGTCCTCCGGCACGTCCTGAGCCTTCGCGCTCCGCTGAAAATGGCGCCCCGCGGGGCGCCATTTTTGTTGGTGCGATCCAGTCGCTCAGCGCCCGGGCGGCACGCCGAACTTGCCGGCACGGAAGTCCTCCACCGCCTGGAAGATCTCGGCCTGCCGGTTCATCACGAACGGCCCGTACTGCGCGATGGGCTCGTTCAGCGGCTTGCCGGCGATGACCAGCGCGCGCGCGCCGTTGGCCCCCGCCTGCACTCGCACGCCGTCGCGGTCGGCCGCGTTGGCCAGCACGGCCATGCGCTCGCGCGGGACGCGCGTGGGCGCGGCGCCGCCATCGATATCCAGCTCGCCCCGATAGACGTAGACGAACGCGTTGTGGCCGGCCGGCAGCGCCTGCTCGAACGTCGCGCCGGGCTCGAGATGCAGGTCGAGAACCAGCGGCTCCGTGTGGGCCTTTTGCATCGCGCCGACCACGCCGTGGCTCTCGCCCGCGATCACGCGCACGGTGGCACCGGGCAGGCGCAGCTCGGGGATCTCGCCGGTGGGGATGTCGCGGTAGCCGGGCGCGGTCATCTTGTCGACGGCCGGCAGGTTCAGCCACAGCTGGAAGCCCTCCATGCGGCCTGCCTCCTGCTCGGGCAGCTCGCTATGGATCAGGCCGCTGCCGGCCGTCATCCACTGCACGCCGCCGTTTTGCAGCAGCCCCTGGTTGCCCGCCGAATCGCGATGGCGCATGCGCCCGGCAATCATGTAGGTGACGGTCTCGAAGCCGCGGTGCGGGTGGTCGGGAAAGCCGCCGATGTAGTCGCCGGCGTCGTCCGAGCCGAACGCGTCGAGCATCAGGAACGGGTCGAGCCGGCGTTGCAGCGGCTGCGTGAGCACGCGCGTCAGCTTCACGCCGTCGCCGTCGCTGGTGGCCTGGCCCGTGACCAGGCGCTCCACCGAGCGCGGCTTGCGCACGGCGGCATCCGGGGTCACGGTGGTGGCGATGTCGGTCAGGGTCGTGGTCATGTCGGTGCCTTGGTGGCGGCCCCGCGAAGGCAGGGCCGCGAGGTGGTTACGCGATGGCGGCGATCTCGGCGCGGGCCGTGGCCAGCGCCTTGGCTTCCGCGTCCGGGCCCATGGCCAGGCCTTCGGCGTAGATGAACTCGATGTCGTTCATGCCCAGGAAGCCCAGCGCCTGCTTCATGTAAGGCACCATGGTGTCGTGCGGCTGGTCGCGGTAGATGCCGCCGCGCGTGAGCACGGCAACCACCTTCTTGCCCTCGACGAGGCCCACCGGGCCGCTGGCGGTGTACTTGAACGTGACGCCGGCCTTCATGATCGCGTCGATCCAGTTCTTCAGCTGGCTGGTGATGCCGAAGTTGACCATCGGTACGCCGATGACGATGACGTCGGCGGCCTTCACCTCGTCGATGAGGACCTGGTCGAGCGCCATGCGGGCGTGCTGCTCGGCCGAGCGGGCGTCCGCCGGCGTGAACAGGGCGCCGAGCGTGGCTTCGTCCAGCGCCGGATGCGGCGCGGCGGTCAGGTCGCGCAGCGTCAGCGAGGCGGCGGGATGGGCGGCGCGCAGGCGTTCGACGAGCTCGTTGGCGAGGCGGGTGGATTGCGAACCTTGGCCGTTGGCCCAGGCGCGTGCGCTGGAATTGATCTGCAGGATGTTCATGGTGAGGCTCCTTCGGGTGCCGGGGGTCGATCAGTCGAACGGAGGTTTCCGTTTGATAGGACTGTATTGACGACACGGGCGCGACGGAAGCCATCGGATTGCACATCATTGTTCCGTGGCCGGGACAATAGAGACCTCTCGGGACGCGACCCCTCGACGATCGCCCCGTAGCTCAGGCCATCCCAGACTCGGCAGCGCCGTCCGCACTCCTAGCTGGCGGCGTCCACTTTGACCGACAGGGAGACTGGAGCTGGGTAGGTCCCTTTAAGGACTTGCTCCAATTCTCTTACCGACGGCAGGGCACCAGCGATGTCCTTGGGAAGCGTCATGCGGTACTCAGAGACACCGACCGGCTTGCGTGCATCTCGGAGTGCGTACTCGACCACGACTGAGTTCTTCGAGCGACACAGGATGAGGCCAATGGAGGGGCCGTCGACAGCGGTCTTCACCTGCCCATCGAGGGCTGCAAGGTAGAACTGCATCTTGCCCACGTACTCCGGCTTGCAAGTTCGCGCTCCTGGAATTCGTTGCCCAGGCCCAGGAAGTCGAAGATGTGAGGATCTTTGGTCAGCTGTTGCGCAAGCTCTGACTGCAGCGCCGGCAGCGTCGCGGAGAAGTTCGTGATCGCGGCTCCGTGGCGCGCGATAAGTCGGCTGTCGATTTGGTGAACGAGAACGTTTCGGCTCCAGCCGTGTTCCACAGCCGCGCGTGCGTACCATTCACGTTGTGCTGACGTATCCAGGCGATCCAAAAGCACTGTCTGATGGCCCCACGGAAGTTGTGCAACGACCTGTTGCACAACCTCAACGTCTGGCCATGCGAATGCCATCGCCCGCATGTATTTCAGATTTCGTGCCGAGAAGCCCTTCATCGACGGGAAGGCTGCGGAAAGATCGGCGGCGAGTCGGTCAACGACCTTGGTACCGTAGCCCTCCGCATTCTGCCGCCCAAGGATTTCTCGGCCGATGTCCCAATAAAGCAAGACAAGGTCACGGTTGACAGCGGCAGCGGCTCGAACGCGAGAGGCCGAGATGCGCGACTTGAGGTCAGCGAGCCATGGCTCGTAGTCCGGAGGGAGCATCGGAATGTCAGAACGGGGTGGCATCGGCATCCCCCGAACTTCCCTCCAAGTTGACAGTCAAGCCACCCTGCCCGCCGCGCGCGCCTCGCGCCGGCGCTTCATCCACTCTTGCCGTTTCACGCCCAGGCCCGCGGCCAGGGGCAGCACCGTGAACAGGAACGTCACGATGCCACCCAGGATCTCGACATGCATCCAGTCGAAGGGCGGGTCGACCTGCGTCGGCCGGCCCGCCTGCGAGACGATCGCCGTCACCATGACCGCGTTCTCCGCCACCAGCACGCCGTGCTGCTCGAAGACGGGGCGCACCACGCTCGGAACCACGCCGTCGACGCGGATCAGCACGGGGCCGGCCGTGTCGCCCGCGGCCCGCTGCAGGTCGTAGAGCTGCTGCACTTCGCCGAACTGCGCCACGAAGTGCACGGGATCGCCCTGGCGCCAGTCGGCGGTGGCCACCGGCACGTAGATCGCCTCGGTCCGGCTGCTGCCGCTGGGGTTG
>JACMOG010000326.1 GCA_014378125.1 Vitreoscilla sp.
CGACTTCTGGTTGGCGGCCAGCACGCCGTCGATGATGGACTCGAGCTCGCCCGAGTCGTTCATCTGCTTGAGGCCCAGCGTGTCGATGACCACGTCGACGCTGCCGGCCGTGCCCTTCTCGCGCGTCCACAGCGCGTCGAACACCTGGCGCGCGGCGTTGTTGGAGATGATGCCGTACTGGATGCGCTGGATGAGCGCGGCCAGCAGCGCGGCGTCGACCGGGGCCTCGACGATGGGGATGTCCTCGGCGTTGAGTCGGCGCGAGATCTCGCCCATCACCCAGTTGGCCACCAGCTTGGCCGGCGCGCCGGCGTCGCGTGCGGCCTCGTAGTAGCGCGCGGTGGCCAGCGACTGCGTCATCGACGCCGCGTCGGCCGGCGCGAGCCCGTCCGCGGTCTGGAAGCGCTCGGCCATCGCGCGCGGCAGCTCGGGCATCTGCGCGCGCACCTGCTCCACCCACTCGCGCGAGATCACCAGCGGCGGCAGGTCGGGGTCGGGGAAGTAGCGGTAGTCCTGCGCGTCTTCCTTGGTGCGCATCATGCGGGTCTCGCCGGTGTCCGGGTCGAACAGCACGGTGGCCTGGATGATCTTGCGGCCATCCTCCAGCTCGTCGATCTGCCAGTTGATCTCGTAGTCGATGGCCTGCTGCAGATGGCGGAAGCTGTTGAGGTTCTTGATCTCGCGGCGCGTGCCGAACGGCTGCCCGGGGCGGCGCACCGACACGTTGGCGTCGCAGCGGAACGAGCCCTCCTGCATGTTGCCGTCGCAGATGTCGAGCCACTGCACCAGAACGTGCAGCGCCTTGGCGTAGTCGACGGCCTCGGTGGACGAGCGCATGTCGGGCTCGGTGACGATCTCCAGCAGCGGCGTGCCCGCGCGGTTCAGGTCGATGCCCGACATGTTGGCGTGGCCTTCGTGCACCGACTTGCCCGCGTCCTCTTCCAGGTGGGCCCGGGTGAGGTTCAGCTTGCGCAGCTCGCCGTTGTGCATGAACGGCACGACGCCGCCCTGCACCACGGGGATCTCGTACTGGCTGATCTGGTAGCCCTTGGGCAGGTCGGGATAGAAGTAGTTCTTGCGCGCGAAGATCGACAGCGGCGCGATGGTGGCGTTCACCGCCAGGCCCAGGCGGATGGCGCGTTCGACGGCGCCGCGGTTGAGCACGGGCAGCGTGCCGGGCAGCGCCAGGTCCACGGCCGAGGCCTGGGTGTTGGGGGCCGCGCCGAACTCGGTGGACGCGCCCGAGAAGATCTTGCTGGCCGTCGACAGTTGCGTGTGGGTCTCGAAACCGATCACGACTTCGTAGCCGCGAATGAGGGTGCTCATGATGGGACGTTGTCCTTGGGAATTTTGGTCGAAGCGGCCGTGCCGCGACGCGGCGAGATGAGTTCTTGTTCGGTGACGATGCTCGCGCGCGCGAGCGCCTGCGCGGCCTCGCGCGCCACCCCGGCCGCGGACGTTCGTGACGCCTCGAGCGACTCGCGGCAGCGCGCGGCGTACGCTGGCGCGAGTTCGACGCCGATCGCGTTGCGCCCCAGCGCCAGCGCCGCGGCCAGCGTGGTGCCCGAGCCGGCGAACGGGTCGAGCACGGTGTCACCCGGATCGGTGAAGAGTTCGATGAACCAGCGCGGCAGCGCCTGCGGGAACGCGGCGCTGTGGCCCTTGTTGTTGCACTCGGTGGCCAGGTGCAGCACGTTGGTGGGATAGGCGCGTTCGCGACCCTGCCAGTTGGCCACGTTCTTGCCGAACGCGTTGCCCACCTGCGAATCGTGGCGCACCACGTCGTTGGCGCCGAGGGTCTTCAGGCGCGTCCGCGCCCAGTCGCCGGTGGGCACCATCACGGCGTCCTGGTTCATCTTGAACTTGCGTTCGCGAGTGAAGTGCAGGCAGCGCTCCCACGCGTCGCGGAAGCGGTTGGGCCACTTGCCGGGAAAGCAGTTGCGCTTGTGCCAGACGTACTCCTCCGTCCACAGCCAGCCCTGCTTGCGCATGGCGATGATCAGCTCGAGGACGTAGGTGTGGCGCTCGCCGTCCACCACCTTCTCCTTGATGTTGATCACCAGCGAGCCGCCAGGCTTGAGCACGCGCGCGAACTGCTCGGCGCGCGGCATGAACCACTCGACGTACTCGTCGGCGGCCACGCCGCCGTAGGTGGAGGCGCGCTGGTCGGCGTAGGGCGGCGAGGTGACGATGAGGTCGACGCGCGCCGCCGGCAGCGAACGCAGCACGTCCAGGCAGTCGCCCGCGACCACGCCGCCACGCACGGGGGTGGCAGAGAGGCGGTGGTCGGCGCGCGCGTTCATCAGGCCTGCGGGCGCTTGAGGTGGAAGTCGGTGGCCAACTGCAACGCGTGGGCCGCGTGCAGCAGCGTGCCTTCGGCGAAGTAGTTGCCCAGCAACTGCAGGCCCACCGGCATGCCGCCATTTTCCGGACTCGCGAAGCCGGCCGGCACGCTCATGCCGGGCAGGCCCGCCAGCGAGCCGGGCAGCGTGAAGATGTCGGCCAGATAGGCCTTGACCGGGTCGTCGCCCTGCTCGCCGAGCTTCCACGCCACCGTCGGCGCCACCGGGCCGGCGATCAGGTCGCACTGCTTGAAGCAGGCCTGGAAGTCGTCGGCGATCATGCGGCGCAGCTTCTGCGCCTGCAGGTAGTAGGCGTCGTAGTAGCCGTGCGAGAGCACGTAGGTGCCGATCATGGTCCGGCGCTTCACCTCGGGGCCGAAGGCCTCGGAGCGCGAGAAGCGATACATCTGCTCGAGCTCGGACGGATCCTTGGGCTGCGACGGCCGCACCAGCGGCTTGTCGGTGCGGTGGCCGTAGCGCACGCCGTCGTAGCGGCTCAGGTTGGAGCTGGCCTCCGCGGGCGCGATGATGTAGTACACCGGGATGGACAGCTCGGTGCGCGGCAGCGACACCTCGATCAGCGTGGCGCCCAGCTTCTCCAGTTCCGCGAGCGCCGCATGCACGCGGCCGCTCACGTCGGCGGCCAGCGCGGCGGGGGAGAACTCCTTGGGCAGGCCGATGCGCAGGCCCTTCAGCGGCTGCGCAGCGGTGGCGCCTTCGCGCGCCGTGGGCATCTGCGCATGGAAGTCCTGCGGCGGGTGCTGCACGCTGGTGGCGTCGCGCTCGTCGAAGCCGCTCATGGCCGACAGCAGCAGCGCGCAGTCCTCGGCCGAACGCGCCAGCGGGCCGGCCTGGTCGAGGCTGGACGCGAACGCGATCATGCCGAAGCGCGAGCACACCCCGTAGGTGGGCTTGATCCCGGTGACGCCGGTGAAGCTGGCCGGCTGGCGGATGGAGCCGCCGGTGTCGGTGCCGGTGGCGGCGGGCACCAGCTGGGCGGCCACCGCGGCGGCCGAGCCGCCCGACGAACCGCCGGGCACGCGCGTGGCGTCCCAGGGGTTGCGCACCGGGCCGTAGGCCGAGTTCTCGTTGGCCGAGCCCATGGCGAACTCGTCGCAGTTGAGCTTGCCCAGCGACACCGCGCCGGCGGCCTTCAGCCGCGCCACCACGGTGGCGTCGAACGGGCTCCTGTAGCCCTCCAGCATCCTGGAGCCGGCGGTGGTGGGCGACTCCTGCGTGACGAAGATGTCCTTGTGCGCGATGGGCACGCCCAGCAGCGGGTGGGCGTCGCCCGACTCGCGCCTCGCGTCGGCGGCCTTGGCGGCGGCCAGCGCGGCGTCCTCGTCGATCACCAGGGAGGCGCCGTGCGTGTCGGCCTTGGCGCGCGCGAGCAGGGCCTGCGTGGCCTCGACGCTGGAAGTGGTCTTCGCGGCGAGCGCTCGGCCGAGCTCGGCCACGCCGAGCGCATGGATGTCGGCGCTCATTCGATCACCTTGGGAACCAGGAACAGGCCATCTTCGGCCGCCGGCGCGTTGACCATGTTGGCCTCGCGATCGTTGGTTTCGGTCACGGCGTCGGGGCGCAGTCGCAGCTCGACATTGCCGATGGCCGACAACGGCGTGTGCAGCGGCTCGAGGCCGGACGTGTCGACGGCGCTCATCTGCTCGACGATCTTGAAGAAGTCGTTCAACTGGGTCTGCATGGCAGACCCCTCGGCGGGCGACAGCTCGAGTCGCGCAAGGTGCGCGATGCGGCTGACGTCTTCGGGGGACAGGGGCATGGGGAAATCCGGCTGGGAGGCCGCGACCCGGAAACGCAGGCGCAGCCTCAAAAGTTACGACCCGCATACACGATCAAGGGGCGCGCTTGGGGTATTATCCTCGGTTAATTCGAGGCTTTCTGCACAAGGTTTTTCTCTTCGTGCAGCCATCTTCGAACCACCCCAATTCAAGCGCCTTGCGGCGGCTTTCTCGTACGCAGTTCCAGGTTCGGCGCCCGGCCCGGTCTTTCAAAGTCCCCGCCTCAGGCTCCGGAGTCACACCCATCCAGATGGCCTGACCACGTCCCCCGAAGCCTTTCGCAAGCCTCCGACCTCCGAATCCCGCCCCTCCCGCCAATGTTCTCTTCCCTGAGCCGCTACTTCTCCACCGATCTCGCGATCGACCTCGGCACCGCCAACACGCTGATCTACGTCCGGGGCAAGGGCATCGTCCTCGACGAGCCCTCCGTGGTGTCCATCCGGCATGAAGGCGGGCCGCACGGCAAGAAGATCATCCAGGCCGTCGGCAAGGAAGCCAAGGCGATGTTGGGCAAGGTGCCGGGCAACATCGAGGCCATCCGCCCGATGAAGGACGGCGTCATCGCCGACTTCGTGGTCACTGAACAGATGATCAAGCAGTTCATCAAGATGGTGCACCCGCGCAGCCTGCTCACGCCGAGCCCGCGAATCATCATCTGCGTGCCCTGCGGCTCCACCCAGGTCGAACGCCGCGCCATCAAGGACGCGGCCGAGGCGGCCGGCGCCAGCGCCGTCTACCTCATCGAGGAACCCATGGCCGCGGCCATCGGCGCCGGCCTGCCGGTGTCCGAAGCGTCCGGCTCCATGGTGGTCGACATCGGCGGCGGCACCACCGAGGTGGGCGTCATCTCGCTCGGCGGCGTGGTCTACAAGGGCAGCGTCCGCGTGGGCGGCGACAAGTTCGACGAAGCCATCATCAACTACATCCGCCGCAACTACGGCATGTTGATCGGCGAGCAGACTGCCGAGAACATCAAGATGGGCATCGGCTCGGCCTTCCCGGGCTCCGAGGTGCGCGAGATGGAGGTCAAGGGCCGCAACCTGTCCGAAGGCGTGCCGCGCAGCTTCACCATCTCGTCCAACGAGGTGCTCGAGGCCCTCACCGACCCGCTCAACCAGATCGTGTCGGCCGTCAAGAACGCGCTGGAACAGACCCCGCCCGAGCTCGGCGCCGACATCGCCGAGCGCGGCATGATGCTCACCGGCGGCGGCGCGCTGCTGCGCGACCTCGACCGCCTGCTGGCCGAAGAAACCGGCCTGCCGGTGCTGGTGGCCGAAGACCCGCTCACCTGCGTCGTGCGCGGTTGCGGCATGGCGCTCGAGCGCATGGAACGCCTCGGCTC
>JACMOG010000327.1 GCA_014378125.1 Vitreoscilla sp.
CAAGGCGCACCGGGCTGACGCCAAGACGGCGTTGCTCGACCTGGCGCAGCGCGAAGAGCGCTACATGAGCACCACGAACCAGTACACGATCGATCCGGTGGCGCTGGGCTACAACGCTGGCACCACCCTGCCGATCTCGGTCGTGCAAGGTGGCGCCACCTATTACACGATGACCGTGGCGTTGGTCAACGCCAACCCCTTGAGCGCGCCGCCGACGCCCTCAGGCTACCTGGCCACCGCGACGGCAGTCGGCACCCAGACGAAGGACACGGCGTGTCCCAGCTTCACCCTGGCGAACAACGGCATCCAGGGCCCGAGCGGCACCGCGGGAGCTTGCTGGTAATCGTCCGGGATGCCGCGCCGACGCGCTTCGCGCAAGCGCCGTCACGCTGCGGATGCTGGCCGTCTAGGCCGGCCGCCCAAGATGCTCGCACGCGGGGTCGTCGCAGCGCTCGCACACCCACGCCGGCCCGGGCGGCCCGGCCAGGGTGTCCGAGAGGCGGCTGAACAACCCGGCGGAGCGGCCCGTGCGCGCGCGTTGGCGCAGCAGCGGCCGCAACGCGTCCAGCGCGCTGGCCACGCGTGCCGGGCCCGACCCGCTCACCAAAGACCAGGGCGTGCCCCACGCGAGCAGGCGGGCGCGCACGCGTGCGTCCACGGGCCCGCGCACGTGCGGACCATCGCGCTGCAGGCCGTCGGCCACCCAGGGCAGGTCCAGCGATGTGAGCAGCGTCAGGTCCATCGTGTCCTGGCAGGCGCGCGCCACCGGCTCCAGCGAGCGGTCGTCGAACAGCAGGTCGCTGTAGACGGCCACCATCAGGGGCGTGGTGTCGCACAGCACGACGTCGACGTCCGGCAAGGCCGCCACGTCGGCGATGCGCCGCGCGTCCGTGTCGGACGGCGATGCCGCATGAATGCGCCGCGCGTGTTCCAGCGCAATGCCTTCCTGCTCGTCGGCGCGGGGCGTGCGCGCATGCACGTCGCACCAATCGCGCAGGAATTCGTCGACCACCCTCGCGCGGAGCCCGAACTCGCGCGCCAGCGCGTCGGCAAGCGCGCGCGCGAGCTCGCTCTTGCCGGTGCTTTCGGCACCGACGATGGCCACGCGCAGCGGCGTGCCGTCAGCGTCGGGCATCGGCATGTCCTTGCAGGCGCTTCCACGAGCGCAGCCCGGCCCACGACAGCGCGGTGAACAGCGCGTACAGCAGGGCGGTGAGCCACAGCTGCTTGTAGCCGAACAGCGCGACGCTGGCGGCGTTGACGCCGATCCACACCCACCAGTTCTCGAGGAACTTGCGCCCCAGCAGCCAGGTGCCCAGCACGCTGCCCACCGTGGGCAGCGCGTCGAGCCAGGGCACGTCGGAATCGCTGAGTCGGTGCAGCAGCCAGCCCACGGCTGGCCAGGCGAGCAGGGTGAGCGCCAGGGCGAAGGCGGCCAGGCGCGACGTGGCGCGGTGCACCACCAGCGCGCCGCCGCCCTCGGCGTGGCCACGCAGCCATTGCCACCAGCCCCACAGCGACATCGCCACGAAGAACAGCTGCAGCGAGGCCTCGCCATAGAGCTTGCTGTCGGCGAACAGCAGCGCGTACATCAGCGAGGTGACCATGGCCAGCGGCCACGCCAGCGCATTCACGCGCATCTCGCAGCCCACCATCCACAGCGAGAGGACGAAGGCGACGACCTCGATCCACGTGACGGGCACGCCCCAGGCCGTGAAGGCCGGGACGAGCAGGAAGTGGACGAATGTCACTTGCCGGGCGTGAGCACGACCAGGATTTCGTCGGGCTTGGTCATGCCCAGCTCGGAGCGCGCCTTCTCCTCGACCATCTCCAGGCCTTCCTTGAGGTCGGAGACCTCGGCCTGGAGCTGGTCGTTGCGCTGGCGGGCCACGTCGTTGGCGGCGCGCAGCGTGGCCAGGTCGCTGCGCATGACTTGCACGTGCGCGAACCCGGCCTTGCCGAACCACAGCTCCGCCTGCACCCAGGCGATGAGCACGATCAGCGCGATGGTGACCAGGCGCATGGGGTCAGGCGAGGGCGGTTCGCATCAGCGAAGTCTACCGTCCCGCACTCAGCGCAGGTTGTAGAACGCGGCACGGCCCGGGTACGTGGCGATGTCGCCGAGGTCTTCCTCGATGCGCAGCAGCTGGTTGTACTTGGCGATGCGGTCGGAACGGCTCATGGAGCCCGTCTTGATCTGGCCGGCGTTGGTGCCCACCGCGATGTCGGCGATCGTGGAGTCTACGGTCTCGCCCGAG
>JACMOG010000328.1 GCA_014378125.1 Vitreoscilla sp.
AGCTGCGTGCCCGGGCGGCCGGCTCGGCCGATCGACGCGGCTTCGATTCGTCGGACGTGATCCTGGACCTGGTGCCCGACCGCTTCGCCAACGGCAACCCGGCCAACGACGACGTGCCGGGCTACGGCGACGAGGTGCGGCGCGACGACGACGAGGCGGGCCGCCACGGCGGCGACATCCAGGGCATCGTCGACCACCTCGACTACTTCCGCGACCTGGGCGTGACGATGCTGTGGCCCACGCCGCTCACCGAGAACCGGCAGCCGAAGTACTCGTACCACGGCTACGCCGCCACCGACACCTACAGGATCGACCCGCGCTTCGGCGGCAACGAGGACTACCGCCGCATGGTGGAGGCGGCGCGCGGCAAGGGCATCGGCGTGATCATGGACGTGGTGCTGAACCACATCGGCTCGGAGCACTGGTGGATGCACGACCTGCCCACGCCCGACTGGATCGGCTTCGATGGCCAGTTCAAGCAGACGCAGCACGCGCGCACCACGGCCAGCGACCCGTATGCGTCGCGCGCCGACGCGAAGGCCTACACCGACGGCTGGTTCGGTCCGAACATGCCCGACATGAACCAGCGCAACCGGTTCCTGTCCACGTACCAGATCCAGAACGCCATCTGGTGGGTCGAGTACGCCGGGCTGTCCGGCCTGCGCGTGGACACCTGGGGCTACTCCGACCAGGCTTTCCTGCAGGAATGGACGCGCCGCGTAATGGCCGAGTACCCGCGCCTGAACATCGTGGGCGAGGAGTGGACGGCCCAGCCCACGGTGCTGATGCACTGGCTGGGCGGCGGTCGCGACGCCGCCGGCCGCGTGCCGCTGCCCAGCGCCATGGACTTCCCGCTCAACGGCACGCTGCGCAAGGCGCTCGCCAGCGACGGTGACACGCTGCACTCGGGCCTGATGGACCTGTACGAAGGCCTGGTCAACGACGTGCTGTACCCCGAGCCCTCGCGGATGGTTCTGTTCGAGGGAAACCACGACCTGCCGCGGCTCTACAGCGTGCTCAGGGAGGACGTCGGCCTGACGAAGATGGCACTGGCCTACGTGCTCACGATGCCGCGCGTGCCGCAGCTGTACTACGGCACCGAGATCCTCATGACCAGCCCCGTGGTGCGCGACGACGGCAAGGCGCGGCAGGACTTCCCCGGCGGCTGGGACGGCGACAAGGTGAACGCGTTCACGGGCAAGGGCCTCAGCGCGAAGCAGAAGGACATGCAGGCCTTCGTGCGCCGGCTGCTGAACTGGCGCAGGACGCAGACCACGGTGCACCACGGCAAGCTGATGCACTTCGTGCCCGAGAACGGCACCTATGCCTGGTTCCGCTACGACGCCGATTCCACCGTGATGGTGGTCATCAACAAGAACGATGGCGAGACGGTGTTGGACCTGGCGCGCTTCGCCGAGGTGCTGCACACGCCGGCCGCCGCGCTGGACGTGTTGACGGGCAAGGAAGTGAAGCTGGGCGCCAGCGTGAAGCTGCCGGGCCGCTCGGTGCGGATCTTCGAGGTGCGTCGTTGATATGAGCCGAAGGTGTATGCAGACTACGACTTCCACTGGACGTTGGACGTCGTGACTCGGCGAGGTGCCCGGGTACTCGAGCGGTGAAGCGACGCGGTTGATCCAAAACCGTAGGTAAACTACATTCCCGACTTTGTCGCGAATGCAGGCACGCTTTGCCCGCAAAACTTCCAGCGAGCCCCTCCGGACAATGACCGTCGCCAACCCCTCCTCCTTCCCGCGCCTCATGGGCGACGTGGGCGGCACCAACGCCCGCTCCCCCGCCCAGGAGCCGCCCGGCGCGCCGCCGACGCAGGTG
>JACMOG010000329.1 GCA_014378125.1 Vitreoscilla sp.
GCAAGTCGGAGGAGCACCTGCACTTCCCCGGCACGATGACGCTTTCGGGCGAGACGCTGCTGGCCACCATGAACGAGATCGGCGAGTCGGTCTACCGTGCCGGCTTTCGCAAGCTGCTCATCGTCAACGGCCACGGCGGCCAGCCGCAGGTCATGGAGATCTCGGCGCGCGAGATGCGCTTGCGCCATGGCGACTTCATCGTCGTGCCCAGCTCCACGTGGCGCCTGCCGCACGTCGGCGGGCGCTACTTTTCCGACAAGGAGAAGAGGCTCGCCATGCACGCCGGCCACGGCGAGACCGCGATCATGCTGGCGCTCGCACCCGACACCGTGCACATGGATCGTGCCGTCGCCAACTACCCGCCCGAGTTCCCCTCGAAGCTGCTCTCGGCCGACGGCCGCCCGGCCTGCGCCTGGACCGCGCGCGACTTTGGTCCGAGCGGCGTGATCGGCGACCCGCTGCCCGCCACCAAGGAGCAGGGCGAGGCCATCCTCGAATCGCTCGCCATCAGCTGGGCTCAGGCCATCACCGAGCTTCACGAGCTGCGCTGGCCAGCGCGCGCCGAGGCCACATGGGGCCGCGCGCATTACACGGGTCACATCGAAACCGGCTTCGTCTGACGCCCGCGTTTCCTTTCTCTTCTTCTGTTCACTTCAACCCTGGAGCCTTCATGAAACTCAGCCCCGTCTCGCGTGCCGTTGCCGCGGCGTTCGCCGTTTTGGCCTCCGCCCCCGCCTTCGCCGAAGAGAAGTTCGTCTACATGACGAACTGGTTCGCGCAGGCCGAGCACGGCGGCTTCTACCAGGCCATCGCCACCGGCCTGTACAAGAAGGCCGGGCTCGACGTCACGGTGAAGATGGGCGGCCCGCAGGTCAACATCCTGCAGCTCATGGCGGCTGGCCAGGCTGACTGCGTGATGGGCTCGAGCGACCTGCAGATGATCCAGGCGCGCGAGAGCGGCGTGCCCGTCATCACCGTCGCCGCGTTCTTCCAGAAAGACCCGCAGGTGTTCATCGCGCACGAAGGCGTGAAGGGCTTCGAGGACATGAAGGGCAAGACCATCCTCATCGGCTCGGGCGCGCGGCTCGGCTACTGGCCGTGGCTGAAGGCCAAGTACGGCCTCACCGACGAGCAGACCCGGCCCTACACCTTCAACGTGCAGCCGTTCGTGGCCGACAAGAACTTGGTGCAGCAGGGCTACGTCACTTCCGAGCCCTACGCGATCCAGAAGGCCGGCGTGAAGGCCAACGCGTTCCTGTTCGGCGACTTCGGCTTTCCGGCCTACGCCACCACCGCCACGTGCATGGACAAGACCGTGAAGGAGCGCAAGGCCGCGGTGGCTGCGTTCGTGAAGGCGAGCGCCGAAGGCTGGAAAAGCTACCTCGCCGATCCGGCCCCCGGCAACGCGCTGATCAAAAAAGACAACCCGTCGATGACCGACGACCAGCTCGCCTACAGCGTTGCCAAGCTGAAGGAAACCGGCCTCGTGACCGGCGGCGACGCAGCCAAGCTCGGCATCGGCGTGATGACCGAGGCGCGGCTGAAGGCGAGCTACGACTTCCTCGTCACGAGCAAGCTGATCGACCCGAGCAAGGTCGCGCTCAACGCGACCTACACCACCGAGTTCGTCAAGGACATCAAGGTACTCCCGTGAGCGTCCCTGCACGGCCGCTCCGAAGCGGACGCTCCGTCCCGCCCGGCGGGACCGGCCGC
>JACMOG010000330.1 GCA_014378125.1 Vitreoscilla sp.
CCCCTTCCGGGGGGCCCCCGTGGAGGACTGGGGCCACGCGCAGGCCCGACCCATCGAGCGCCTGGGCATTGCCAGGCCCCCCGCCGTGCTCGGTGGCAGCCTGGGCGGCATGCAGGCGCTGGCATGGACGCTGCGCTATCCCGAGCGCGTGGCGCACTGCGTGGCCGTGGCGACCGCGCCCAAGCTGTCGGCGCAGAACATCGCCTTCAACGAGGTGGCCCGGCGCGCCATCATCACCGACCCCGACTTCCACGGCGGCCACTACACCCAGGCCGGCACCGTGCCCAAGCGCGGGCTGCGCGTGGCGCGGATGATCGGCCACATCACCTACCTGTCGGACGACTCGATGGAGGCCAAGTTCGGCCGCGCCACGCGCATGGCCAACCAGGATCCGGTCGGTCCGCGCCACAACTATTCCACCCAGGACATCGAGTTCCAGGTGGAGAGCTACCTGCGCTACCAGGGCGACAAGTTCAGCGAGTACTTCGACGCCAACACCTACCTGCTGATCACCCGCGCGCTCGACTACTTCGACCCGGCGCACGCGCACGACGGCGACCTGTCGGCCGCGTTCGCCACGGCGCGCGCCTGCCGCTTCCTGGTGGTGAGCTTCACCACCGACTGGCGCTTCGCGCCGCAGCGCTCGCGCGAGATCGTCAAGGCGCTGGTGGACAACCGCGTCGAGGTGTCCTACGCCGAGATCGACGCGCCCCACGGCCACGACGCGTTCCTGCTGGAGGACCCGAGGTACCACGGCGTGATGCGGGCGTACTTCGAGCGCATCGCGCAAGAGGTGAAGCAATGAGCGAGCGACGCGATCTGGAGATCATCACGAGCCTGGTGCCGCGCGGCTCGCGCGTGCTCGACCTCGGCTGCGGCATCGGCGAGGTGCTGGCCCACCTGAAGAAGCACCACGGCTGCACCGGCTACGGCATCGAGATAGACGACGCCAACGTGCTGGCCAGCATGCAGCGCGGCGTCAACGTGATCCAGCTGAACCTCGAGGAGGGCCTGGCCCTGTTCGACGACCACAGCTTCGACGTGGTGCTGCAGCTCGACACCCTGCAGCACCTGCGCAACACCGAGAAGATGCTGCGCGAGACGGCGCGCGTGGGCCGCATCGGCATCGTGAGCTTTCCCAACTTCGCGCACTGGCCCAACCGTCTGCACATCGCGATGGGCCGCATGCCCGTCACGCGCGTGCTGCCCTACGAGTGGTACGACACGCCCAACATCCGCGTGACGACACACGCCGACTTCGAGGTGCTGGCGCGCAGGAACGGCCTCGACATCCTCGAGTCGTTCGGCCTGCAGGGCGGCCGCGTGGTGCGGCGCCGGCCCAACCTGATGGCCAGCGTGGCGGTGTTCAAGTTCCAGCGCGCCTGACCTGACCGGCCAGGATCAGGTCGGCGTGGGCGTGGTCTTGCCCAGCTGCGCGAAGAACACCACCAGCGCGACCCAGCCGACCACCGGCACGACGAGCAGCGCCCACCACCACGGGCTGCGGTCGGTGTCGCGCAGCCGGCGCGTGCCGACCGCGAAGTAGGGCACCAGCATCACCAGCCCGAACACGCCCGCGGCCCATTCGGCCGCGAATCCGAGCATCACGTTGATGATGCACAGGAACAGCACGAACCACCAGTACTCCGAGCGCGTGGCGCACGAGGTGAAATCGGCGTACTTCCTGGTGACGCAGCTCTCGACGGCTTCCTGGATCTGCATGGCTCGCGCTCTCCGAAATCTCATGTCGCTGATAGGGCGGATGGTATCCGGGATGGCCACCGCTGTGAACGCGGGCTAGCCTTCCTGGGGCTCGCCGGCGGCGTGCTCGCCCGTCACCGGCTCCCCGCGCCGGCGGCGTCGGCGCACTTGGCGCGACTCTTTGGGGGTGTCGGACGACCAGCCGCAATCACCCCAGTCGCAGGCGTCGAAGCCGTCGCAGGAAGCCCAGTCGCAGGCCGCGCTCGAACAAGCGCCCTCGACGCAGGACGCGTCGCACGGCACGCCGCAGTCGCAGTCGATGAAGCCGGCCTGTCCGCGTGGCGCGACGGCGCGCTGTCGCATCCGCAGCGCCTCGGCCGCCACCCCGCACTCCGCCAGCCGGTTGCGCAGCACGCCGAGGCCGCGCCAGGCGCCGAAGCGCACCACCGCGCGCAGGCCCAGCGTGGAGCAGCTGCAACGGCCCGAGTGCAGGCGATACGCGCAGCCGTAGCCCTTGTGGGGCGACACGTGGCGCTTGTAGAGACGGATGGCCGCCAGCAGCAGCGCACGGAAGGGATCCCGCCGGCTCATCGGACGCGGCGCCAGAGCGAACGCACCGCCTGGCACACCAGCAGGTAGCCCCCGAAATAGAGCAGCACCGTGGGCAACGCGGACTCCGTGAAGGCGTCGGCGGCGACGGTGGGCAGGGCGTCGATAAGGATGCTGGGCCAGTAGACCAGCACGTAGACGAGGCCGGAGCGGCCGGCGTCGTCGAGGAGCCGCCAGGCCATCGCGCCGCCCAGGAGCGGCGTGGCGACGGCCAGCGCGGCGGAAATCAGGATGCTGGGGCGGTTGGGGGCGACCATGGGCCGCCATTCTCGCCGCGCCCCGGCAGGGAACGCACCAGGGCGCGTCCCAGGATCGTGGGAAGCCGGCCCGCGAGGGGCCGGTTCCGCACGCGCCGTCTTACTTGGTGACGGCGTCGGAAGCCTTGGCTTCCGCCTTGTGGGCTGCGTGCTTGACGCCGCTGGCAGCGTGGTGCGCGGCGTGGGCCGTGCCCGTGGCGGCTTCGGGGGCGACGTGCTCGGTGCCCGTGGCGGCTTCGGAAGCGCCCTTGGCAACGGCGTGGCCGGTGGCCTTGGCAGCGTGCTTGACGGCGCTGGCGGCGCTGGCCGGCGCGGTGGCGCCTTCGGCGGCGGAAGCGATGGAGGCAACGCCGATCAGGGCGGCAGCGATCGAGAGGGTACGGAAGTTCATGTTTTGTTCCAGTCAGGTTTCAGGGCAACGCGCATGTTGCCTTGCGGCGGGCCGCAACGCAATGTCGAGCAACCGAGGAAGCTTCATCACGACACATGCCCTTCTTCAACGCAAGGCGCCGCGGGTCGGTTGACCGCGTGCGGGGCGGCGGACGCGGTCGTTTCCGGCACAACCGCACACCCGGCGTCAGGGCCTGGCGATCTCGCCCAGCGGATCGAACCCGGCCGGCTTCTTCGACTGCCAGGCGGCGATGGCGCGCGCCATCTCGTCGATGTCGAACACGGCGCTCTGCAACAGGGCCATGTGCTCCAGCGAGTCGGCGGTGCCGTGGTCGCGGGCGTGGTTCAGGGCCACCTTGCTGGCGGCGATGGCCAGCGGCGACTTGGCGCCGATGGCCGCGGCAAGCTTGCGCGCGTGGGCCAGCAGCGCGTCGGCGTCGGGCGCCACCGCGTTGACGAAGCCGGTGGCCAGCGCGCGTTCCGCACCCAGGCGGTCGCCCGTGTACGCGAGCTCGCGCGCAAGGCCCTGAGGCAGCAGGCGTTGCAGGCGCTGCAGCACGCCCAGGTCGCCGGCCATGCCGATGTGGATCTCCTGCACGGTGAAGAACGCGCCCGCCGCGCACACGCGCAGGTCGCAGGCCCCCGCCAGGTCGAGCGCGCCGCCCACGCAGGCGCCCTGCACCGCGCAGACGACGGGAAAGCGCGCGGCCTCCAGCGCGTCGAACGAGGCCATCAGGCGGCGCAGCTGGGTCTGGAACGCGAGGCGCTTGCGCGCGCTGCCGGTGTCCAGCATCGCCTGCATCGCGCCGTCGGGAGCGAAGGTGTCGAGCGACATGCCGGCGCAGAAGTGCTTGCCCTCGCCGCGCACGACGAGCACGCGCGTGGCGCCGGCGTCGTCGGGCGCCTGCACCGCGTCGCGCAGCGCCGGGAAGAAGGCCGGCGCCATCGTGTTCATGCGCTCGGGGCGGTTCAACACCAGCTCGGCGATGCCCGTGGCCGGATCCTGGTCGATGCGGAAGAAGTCGTTCAAGTTCATGCCGAGAATGATGTCAGGCCGACGCGACGTGGCGCACGCGCTTGGCGAACACGCGATTCGGGAAGTCGTCGCCACCGAACGAATAGATCGTGCCGCCGACGTCCTCGTAGCCGCAGCGCGGATAGAACTGCAGCGCGCGCGCGTTGCCTTCCCAGGCCGTCAGCCACAGCGTGTCGGCGCCGCGCGCGGCCGCGGCCTTCTCGGCGTGGCGCAGCAGCTCGCGGCCCACGCCACGCCCCGTGAAGCGCTCGTGCACGTACAGCCGGCGCAGCTCCGAGGCCTCAGGCGCGGTCACGAGCGCGTGGGTCGCGCCGGCGATCACCTGCGACAGGCCCACGAGGTGGCCCGCGCACTCCGCCACCAGGATCGTGAGGCCGGGGTCGGCCAGCGCCGCCTCGTAGACGCCCACCGAGTGCTGCTCCAGCACCTCGCGCGCCAGCGACGGGCCTATGCCGTTCGGGGCGTAGGTGTCGAGGAAGACCTGGGTGGACAGCACGCCCAGGCACAGTGCGTCGGCGGCGACGGCGGGGCGGAAGGCGATGGGCTCGGGTGTCGTCATGGCGCGCAGCATAGCCTGCCGCGCGATGGTGTCGCCCCCGATGGCGGCGACGCGGCCCCGGTCCTACACTGCCGCATGAACCCCGTGATCACCGACGATGGCCTGGCCCTCCACCTGCGCACGTGGCCCGCGGCCGACACGCGCCGCGGCGTCGTCGTGCTGGTGCACGGACTGGGCGAACACATCGACCGCTACGACCACGTGGCCCGGCGCCTGAACGGGCTGGGCTTCGCCGTCGTCGGCTACGACCATCGCGGCCACGGACGCTCCCCCGGCGCGCGCGGCGGCATGCCGTGCGACGACGCGCTGTGCGCCGACCTGGGCCGCTTGCTCTACGCCGTGCGCGAGTCCTTTCCCGGCCCGCTGGTGCTGCTGGGGCACAGCCTGGGCGGCCTGGTCGCCGGGCGCTTCGTGGCCGAAGGCCTGCAGCCCGCGCCGGCCAAGTGGTGGCGTCCGGTGGACGCGCTGGTGCTGTCGTCGCCCGCGCTGGATCCGGGCACGAACGTCGTGCAGAAGCTGTTGCTGGCCGTGGTGGCACCGATGCTGCCCAACCTGGCGGTCAACAACGGCCTGGCGGTGGACTGGATCTCGCGCGATGCGGGCGTGGTCGAGGCCTACGTCGCCGACCCGCTGGTGCACGACCGCGTCACCGGCCGGCTGGGCCTGTTCGTGGCCCGCCAGGGCCCGGCGGTGATCGCGGCGGCGCCGAAGTGGAAGACGCCCACGCTGCTGATGTGGGCCGGCGCCGACCGCTGCGTGGCGCCCGCCGGCAGCGCCGCGTTCGCGGCCGCCGCGCCGCGTGACGTGGTCACGGCGCGCGAGTGGCCGGGCCTGTTCCACGAGATCTTCAACGAGCCCGAACAGGCCGAGGTGCTGAAGGTGATGGACGATTGGCTCGCGACGGCGGTGCCGGCGCGAAAGGCGCAAAATATCGTCTGAACCGAGGAGTCCGCCATGAATGCACCCGAACGCCTGCCCATCCCCGCCGAACCCGACAACGCCGCGCTGGCCGCGTTTGCCAATACCGCCTGGAAAGAGCGCATCCTGCCGCAGCTGGTGGACTACGTGGCGATCCCGTCCAAGAGCCCCATGTTCGACCCCGAGTGGGAAGCGCACGGCCTGCTCGACAAGGTGGTGCGCGACGCCGCGCAATGGGTGGAGGGCCGCAAGGTGCCCGGCCTCACGCTGGAGATCATCCGCGAGCCCGGCCGCACGCCCGTGATCTTCTTCGAGGTGGAAGCCACGCGCACCACCGCGTTCGGCACGCCGCCCACCATCGTCATGTACGGCCACCTCGACAAGCAGCCCGAGTTCAGCGGCTGGCGCAACGACCTGGGCCCGTGGTCGCCCAAAGTCGAGGACGACAAGCTCTACGGCCGCGGCGGCGCCGACGACGGCTACGCGGTGTACGCGGCCGTCAGCGCCATCGAGGCGTTGAAGGCGCAGGGGCTCACGCATCCGCGCATCGTCGGCCTGATCGAGACGTGCGAGGAATCGGGGTCGTCCGACCTGCCCGTCTATCTGGAGGCGCTCAGGCCGCGCCTGGGCGACGTCACGCTGGTGGTGTGCCTCGACTCCGGCGCCGCCAACTACGACCAGCTGTGGCTCACCACCAGCCTGCGCGGCGCCGTCACCGGCACGTTGAAGGTGGAGATCCTCACCGAGGGCATCCACTCCGGCGACGCCAGCGGCCTGGTGCCGTCCAGCTCCCGCATCCTGCGCAACGTGCGCGACCGCCTGGAAGCCTCCTCCACCGGCCGCCTGCTGCCCGACAGCTTCCACTGCCGCATCCCCACCGACCGCATCGAGCAGGTGAACGCCGCC
>JACMOG010000331.1 GCA_014378125.1 Vitreoscilla sp.
AAGAACGCGCCGAAGGCCTTGTCGAAGCGGTCGAAATGCGCCTCGTTCTTGACGAGCGTGATGCGCGCCAGGAAGTAGAAGTCGTCGATGGACGGCCCGATGACGCCGGCCTTGAGGGCCTCGAGCAGCGTGAGGTATTCCTTGACCGAGACGGGCAGCTTCGCTTCGCGCAGCGTGTAGAAAAAGGGAATCAGCATGGCGGAGGACGGGCGGGTGCGGCCGGGCTGTGCACGGCTCGCCTGAGGCGTGAAGGGTATCACCGTTGTCCGCCCCCCGACGTTGCCGACCTCAAGACCTGCCCGGACTTGCCGAAGACCGGTAATGCACCGCGACGGGGCGGCTTCTCGACCGTTCGCCCCGCGCCTGCATGATCAGAATCCGGCACAGGCTCGCTCAGAGGCCGCCGGGAGAAATCTTTCCCTTTCTTGGAGACAGTCGATGAGTTTTCTCAGCCAATGGCGCATCGGGCGCCGCTTGAGCCTGGCATTCGCCGTGGTGGTCACCCTGACCGTCATCTCGGCCGTGTTCAGCCAGATCCGGTTGCAGGAGATCCAGTCGCTGGCCCAGGAACTGACCAAGGAACAGGCCGAGCGCACCGCGCTGGCCTACCGCTGGCGCGAGAACATCGCGGTCAACGCGAACCGCGCCGGGATGGTGGCGCTGATGACCGACGCCACGCTCGCGCAACCGCTGGTCGAGAAGATCAAGGCCACCAGCGCGGACAGCGCCACGGTGCTGAAGCGCTTCGAGGTCATCGAGACGACCCCGCAGGGCCGCGCGATCCAGGCGAAGCTGGCGGAGATCCGCAAGCGCTACCTCGAGGCCCGCGAGACCATGAACAAGGCCGGCGAGGGCGGCAGCTCGATCGCCGCCTCCATCGCCAAAGGCCAGGCCTCGACGGCCTTCAACGCCGTCGCCGACGAATACATGACCGCGACGGACTCGCTCGTCAGCTACGAATCGAAACGCGCGGAGGCCAGCGGCGCCTCGATCGCGTCGGCCGTCATGGCCACCAGCGTCGTCAACGTGGCGTGCGGCATCGTCTCCGCGCTGTGCTCCATCGCGCTGGGCTTCCTGCTGACGCGCAGCATCGTCGGGCCGGTGCAGGCCGCGCAGAAGGCCGCCGACCGCATCGCCTCCGGCGATCTCACCGGCAGCTGCCGCGCCGACGGCACCGACGAGGCCGCGCAACTGGTGACCTCGCTGGGCAGGATGCAGGACTCGCTGACGCGCATCGTGCGCGAGATCCGCAGCTCCACCGAGCAGATCCAGGTGGCCAGCACCGAGGTGGCCAGCGGCAACCAGGACCTCAGCGCGCGCACCGAGCAGACCGCCGGCAGCCTGCAGCAGGCCGCCAGCTCGATGGACGAGCTCACCAGCACCATCCGCCACAGCGCCGACGCCGCGCACCAGGCACACGGCCTGGCCAACTCGGCGTCCGAGATCGCCACGCGGGGTGGCAAGGTGGTCTCGCAGGTGGTGACCACGATGGACGAGATCAACGCGTCGTCGAAGAAGATCTCGGACATCATCGGCGTGATCGACGGCAACGCGTTCCAGACCAACATCCTGGCCCTGAACGCCGCGGTGGAAGCCGCGCGCGCCGGCGAACAGGGCCGCGGCTTCGCCGTGGTGGCGGGCGAGGTGCGCTCGCTGGCGCAGCGCTCGGCCGAGGCGGCCAAGGAGACCAAGACGCTCATCGGCGCCTCGGTGGGCAAGGTGGAGAGCGGCGCGCGCCTGGTGCAGGACGCGGGCTCGACGATGCAGGAGATCGTGAGCGCGGTGCGCCGCGTCAGCGAGGTGCTGGGCGAGATCACCACCGCCACCAGCGAACAGGCCGGCGGCATCCAGCTGGTCAACGACGCGGTGAACAACGTCGACCAGATGACGCAGCAGAACGCCGCGCTGGTGGAGCAGTCGGCGGCCGCGGCCGAATCGATGCGCGATCAGGCGGGCAAACTGGCGCGCACGGTGGAGCAGTTCCGCACGTCGTGATGCAAGGGGTCTGGCCCCGAAGGGGGCCAGACCCCTCGAGATCTCAGCGCCCGCAGACCGTGGCCGTGTACTCGTAGTACGCCACGCTGTCGCGGTCC
>JACMOG010000332.1 GCA_014378125.1 Vitreoscilla sp.
ACTCGCGCTCGCGCCGCCGCAGCAGGGTGCCTACCGCGACTTCGTCGCGACGCTGGTGGAGGTGGGCCAGCACAACGAGCGCCGGCTGCAACGCATCCTGTTTCGCAGCGCCGGCAACGTCAGCGCCGTCGCGCCGTTGAAGAGCTACATCGCCGCGGAGGTGGACGAAGGCGAAGGCCGTCAGGAAGCCTTGTCCGAGCTGAAGCTGGCCTACGACAAGCTCGAGGCGCAGCTGGACGAGCGCCAGAGCGGCGTGCTCGTGAGCCTGTTCGTGGCCACGCGCAGCGAGCTGCAGGCTCCCGCGGAGCGTTAGGCCTTGGGCTGCGTGCGCAACGCTTCGAGGATGCCGTTGCGCGCCTGGTCCAGCGCGTCGCGCATCTCCTCGGGCATGCGCGTGGCCAGCGTGATGTCCAGCAGCTCGTCGATGGCCTTGGTGTAGAACGCCGCGAGCGCCGGCGAGTTGGGGTGCTGGATGAACAGCAGCTTGACCGCCATCTCCAGCGCCACGATCTGCCCGGAGAGCCGGGCATTCTCGATGCGCTGGTTCTCGAAGAAATCGGTCAGGGGACGGGTCATGGCGAGGGGGCGCGTGGGGTCTGCGGAACCGCGATGCTCTCACGCGCGCCCGCACTTGGCGAGCGCGCGCCCCCGCATGTCGACGCGGTCAACGACGTCCGCGCCAGAGCATGACGAAGCCGAAGATGCCCGCCAGCCCCACCAGCGGCCCGGCCCACAGCGGGATCGGCAGCCGCGGCTCCCAGCCGGACAGGCGCACGACCTTCGGGCGGTCGGGCAGGTAGACGATATCGAGCCGGATGGGCTTGGCGTCGACCACCCGGTCGCCGGGGCCGACGTACGACAGCGCGACCTCGTCCCCGGCCGTCGTGGACGCCGACGGATGGGTCTCCGGCAGCGACTGCGCCGGCTTGCCGCGCAGGTCGAACGCCCGATCGTCGCGCGCCCGCATCGAGTCGTCGAAGCCACCGAACACGCCCAGCAGCGCCATGCCAGCGCAGATCATCAACATGCGTCGCCGCAGGAACCGGGTGCCGCTGCTTTCTGCCATTTGTCACACGCTCGCGTACGGCTCCCTCGGCCGCTCGTCCTCGTCGATGCGCAGCCGCTTGCCCAGCGCCGGGAACGCGCGCTGCGGGCAGCCCTTGCGATCGCACACGCGGCAGCCCGGGCCGATGGGCGTGGCCACCTCGGCGTCGTCCAGGTCCAGGCCCTTGGCGTAGACCAGGCGCGACGCGTGGCGCACGTCGCAGCCCAGGCCGATGGCGAAGGTGCGCTCGGGCGAGCCATAGCCGCCGGTGGCGCGCGACACGCAGCGCGCGATCCACAGGTAGGTGCGGCCGTCGGGCATGCGCGCCACCTGGGTCAGCACCTTGGCCGGCTGGGCGAAGGCGTCGTACACGTTCCACAGCGGGCAGGTGCCGCCGGTGTGCGAGAAGTGGAAGTCGGTGGCCGACTGGCGCTTGGAGATGTTGCCGGCGCGGTCGACCCGCACGAAGAAGAACGGCACGCCGCGCGCCTCGGGCCGCTGCAGCGTGGAGAGGCGGTGGCACACCGTCTCGAAGCTCACGCCGAAGCGCTGCGCCAGCAGGTCGATGTCGTAGCTGAGCTGTTCGGCGGCGGCCAGGAACACCCGGTACGGCAGCACCAGCGCGCCCGCGAAGTAGCTGGCCAGGCCGATGCGCGCCAGCGAGCGCGATTCGGCATCGGGAAAGCCGCCCGAGTCCGCCAGCTCGTCCATCAACGGGCCGGCGTCCAGGTAGGCCAGTTGCGTGGCGAGCTGGAACGCGCGCTGGCCGGGCTCGTCGGCGTCGCCCACGTACAGGATCCTGTTCTGCGCATCGAAGCGGCGCAGCGTGACGCCCTCGGAATGCGGGCCATCCTGCGGCAGCGTGCCGGTGGCCACGCCGTGGGTGCGCAGGAGGTAGGCCTCCAGCCGGGCGGCGAGCTCGCGCGTGCCGTGCAGGCGTCGTGCGTCTTCACCGTCGGCGTTCGGCGTCGACCCGGGCGCGCCCAGCGGCGTGGCGCGCACCACCTCGCCCAAGGACTCGGCCCGCTCGTCCAGCGCGGCGATGTGGTTGTGGCGCTGGTAGAAGAACTCGCGCACCTCCTCGTGCGGCTGGCGCGTGGACGGCGCGAGCTCGCCCGCGCGGTCGCCGAGCGTCGCCGCCAGCGACAGCAACCGATCCTCGGCGTCGCGGCCGCGCCGGTGCATGTTGATGACCACCTGCGCCAGCGCCGGCATCTGCCGGGCCAGCGAGCGCAGCTCGGCCTGCGCGATGGCGGTGTCGCCGGCGGCCTCGGCCATCACGGCCTGCAGCTGCGACGTCAGGCGCGCCTCGTCGTCGTCGGAGAACACCTGCAGGTCGACGCCCAGCGACGACTGCAGGCGCAGCAGCACCGGCACGCTCAGCGGGCGCTGGTTGTTCTCGAGCTGGTTCACGTAGCTGGGCGACAGCGCCAACAGCTGGGCCAGCGCCGCCTGCGTGAGGCCGCGCTGCTCGCGCAGCGATTTCAGCTTCACGCCCAGGAAGGTCTTGCGCATGGCGGGATTCCTTTCGCGATCATCGTCTTCGCAATGTTTGCAATTCGAGGCTACGCATTCGCAAACCTTCGCAAATTCAGTGGTTGCGCGGAGGATACCCGAGTGCGAACATTGCAACATCCGGACGGAGTAATCTCTGTCCCGCCTGAAGCCGAAACCCTGGAAGATTCCTCATGTCCGACGCCCCCGCCATCGCCGCTCCCACCCCCTTCAAGCCGAAGAAGTCCGTCGCCCTGTCCGGCGTGACGGCCGGCAACACCGCCCTGTGCAGCGTGGGCCGCACCGGCAACGACCTGCACTACCGCGGCTACGACATCCTCGACATCGCCGAGGTGTCGGAGTTCGAGGAGATCGCCCACCTGCTGGTGCACGGCAAGCTGCCCACGGCGGCCGAGCTCACCGCGTACAAGGCCAGGCTGAAGGCCCTGCGCGGCATTCCCTCGAGCCTGAAGACGGCGCTGGAACAGCTGCCGCCGTCGGCCCACCCCATGGACGTGATGCGCACCGGCGTGTCGATCCTCGGCTGCGCGCTGCCCGAGAAAGACGACCACAACGCGCCCGGCGCGCGCGACATCGCCGACCGCCTGATGGCCTCGCTGGGCTCGGTGCTGCTGTACTGGTACCACTTCTCGCACAACGGCAAGCGCATCGACGTGGAGACCGACGACGACTCCATCGGCGGCCATTTCCTGCACCTGCTGCACGGCACCACGCCGCCGGCGAGCTGGGTGCGCGCCATGCACACGTCGCTCAACCTGTACGCCGAGCACGAGTTCAACGCGTCCACGTTCGCCTGCCGCGTGATCGCCGGCACGGGCAGCGACATGTACTCGGCCATCGCCGGCGGCATCGGCGCGCTGCGCGGCCCCAAGCACGGCGGCGCCAACGAGGTGGCCTTCGAGATCCAGAAGCGCTACGACAGCCCGGACGAGGCCGCCGCCGACATCCGCCGCCGCGTCGGGGCCAAGGAAGTGGTCATCGGCTTCGGCCACCCGGTCTACACGGTCAGCGACCCGCGCAACGTCGTCATCAAGAGCGTGGCCAAGCGACTGTCCGAAGAGGCCGGTTCCACCAAGATGTTCGACATCGCCGAGCGCCTGGAGAGCGTGATGTGGGACGTGAAGAAGATGTTCCCCAACCTCGACTGGTTCAGCGCCGTCAGCTACCACGTGATGGGCGTGCCCACCGCCATGTTCACGCCGCTGTTCGTCATCTCGCGCACGTCCGGCTGGGCCGCGCACGTGATCGAGCAGCGCATCGACAACAAGATCATCCGCCCGAGCGCCAACTACACGGGCCCGGAAGACCTCGCTTTCGTGCCGATCGCCGAACGCCGCTAATCTGTCTGGTGTCATGAACGACCAATACCGCAAGAACCTGCCCGGCACGGCGCTCGACTGGTTCGACGCCAGCGAGGCCGTCGAGGCCATCTCCCCCGGTGCCTGGGCCACGCTGCCCTACACCTCGCGGGTGCACGCCGAGAACCTGGTGCGCCGCTGCGACCCGGCCATCCTCACTCAAAGCCTGCTGGAGCTCATCGAGCGCCGCCGCGACCACGACTTCCCGTGGTTTCCGGCGCGCGTGGTGTGCCACGACATCCTGGGCCAGACGGCGCTGGTGGACCTGGCCGGCCTGCGCGACGCCATCGCCGAGCAGGGTGGCGATCCGGCACAGGTGAACCCGGTGGTGCCGGTGCAGCTGATCGTCGACCACTCGCTGGCCGTGGAGTGCGGCGGCGACGATCCGCAGGCGTTCGAGAAGAACCGCGCGATCGAGGATCGGCGCAACGAGGACCGCTTCCACTTCATCGAGTGGACCAAGCGCGCGTTCAAGAACATGGAAGTCATCCCGCCGGGCAACGGGATCATGCATCAGATCAACTTGGAGCGGATGAGCCCGGTGATCGCGGTGGAGGCTGGCGTTGCCTTCCCGGATACCTGCGTGGGCACCGACAGCCACACCCCGCACGTGGACCCGTTGGGCGTGGTCGCGATCGGCGTTGGCGGGCTGGAAGCCGAGAACGTGATGCTGGGCCGCGCCTCGTGGATGCGCACGCCTGACATGGTCGCGGTGGAACTGGCCGGCAAGCCGCAGCGGGGCATCACCGCCACCGATGTGGTGCTGGCACTGACCGCCTTCCTGCGCCAGTCCAGGGTGGTCGGCGCGTACCTGGAATTTCGTGGCGAAGGCGCTGCCGCGTTGACCCTGGGCGACCGCGCCACGATCTCCAACATGGCGCCGGAATA
>JACMOG010000333.1 GCA_014378125.1 Vitreoscilla sp.
AGGCACAACACGTTGTTGCCCATCTCCGCGAGGCAGGCCCCGGAGACCAGGCCGACGTAGCCGGTACCGATCACAGTGATTTTCATGAAAGACGTTTCTTCGGAAAAATAGTCCGGTGCGTGCCGTTGCAGGGCACGCGAAATTCAGTTGGACGCAGCGCTGGCCGCCACAGGCGCAGCCGCCGACTCGACAGGAGCAGGAGCCGTGCCCGGTGCGAACTTGCCCAGGTAGTCGATGCGTGCCTTGTCGCGCAATGCCTTGCTCTCCGCCATGAGCGCCGCACGCTTATTCTGGTTCCAGAGCAGTTGCTCGATCGCGGCCTGGGCTTGCGCGAGGCTGACGTTCTGCGGCTGGATGGCCACCAACGTGAGTGCCGACAGGCCTTGAGGCTGAGGAATGGAGAGGGTCTGGCCGACCGCCATGGCGGAAATCTTGGGCAGCAGCGGCCCCAGCGTCTCGGCCGGCTGGGCCGACTGCGTGACGTTGATTCCGTCCGCCTTGGCCTGGAGCAGGTCGACGACCGCCGCGGCGCCGGTGGTGGCCTGCACGCTGGCGGCCAGCGGGCCGGCCTTGTCGGCGCTCACGCGGGCGTCCACCTTCTGGATCGTGTAGACGTTGCGCTGCCCGAAGTTGCCGGGGTGCGCGTCGTAATAGGCCTTGACTTCGTCGGCCGACGGCTTGGGCACCTTGGCCGCGAACTGCTCCACGTAATAGCGGGCAAGCGCGTCCTTGCGCGAGGCCTCGAGGGCCTGCAGCACGCCCGGGTTGCGATCGAGCTTGTCCTTCTCGGCCTTCTGCACGGCCAACCGCTGTTCCACCAGCCCCTGCAGCACCTGCGCCGCCTCGGGTGCGGACGCCGCGGGGCGGGACGCCTGGACCTGCTTGATGGCGAAATCGAGCTGGTTCTGGGTGATGTTCTCGCCATTGACCGAGGCAACCGTGGCCGACGTGTCGTCGGACTTCTTGGCGCAGGCAGTGACGAGCGCCGCGACGCAGACGAGCGTCATCGACCGATGGAAGGCGGAGCGGAGATTCATTTTTGTGCGGGCGAGGTCTGCGAAGCCGTCGGAGCGGCGGTGCTGGCGGCCGATATGGCAGGTGCCGGGACGGGCATGGCGGCATCGGCGCCGGGCGCGGGCGCCAGCGCGGCGAAACGGCCCACGTATTCCACCTTGGCGCCGTCGCGGATGGTCTTCTGCATGTTGACGATCAACTCGCGGCGACCCTGGTTGGCCAGGAACTGCTCGATGGCCGGCTTGGCGTCGGCCAGCGTCTTGGGCGCCGAGGCACTGGACACGAGCGTCAGCGCGGACACCCCGAACTGCGACGGGACGACGGTGGACTCGCCATCCTTCAGCGCCGCCAGCTTCTCGAGCACGTTGGGCGGCAGTTGTTCCGACGCGTCCTGCTCCTGCTTGGTGGTGAAGGGCAGCTTCTGCGCCTTCAGCCAGTCGGTGAGCTCGGCCGAGGTCTTGAGCGATTGCACGTGGGCGTCGACGTCGGTGCGGCGGGTGTCCGGGGCCTGGATGTCCAGGCGCTGCAGCGTCCACACCTTGCGTTGCGCGAACAGCGCCGGGCGGCTGTCGTAGAACTTCTGCACTGCGTCGTCGCTGGGCTTGCCATTGGTCTCGGCGGCCTGCTCGATGAAGCGGCGGGCGAGGATGTCGCGGCGCGCGGCCTCGATCTGCGCGACGACCTTGGGGTCGGTGTCCAGCTTCGCTGCCACGGCCTTCTGCGCCACGATCTGCTCGTTGATCAGGTCGTCCAGCACCTGCTTGGACGCGGCGTCGCCGGCGTCGGGCCGCATGCCGCGCTGCTTCTGCATCGCGATCGTGAGCTGGCTGGCAGTGAGCTGGTCGCCATTGACCTTGGCGACGGCTTCACTGCCTGCGGCGTCGGCGGGGGTCGCGGCGACATCCTTCTTCTGCCCGCAGGCCGAAAGAGCGAGGGCGGCCAAGGCGGCCAGGGCAGCGGCGCCGACACGGGCGCGGCTGGACTTCAATACGGAGCGCATCATCGACGGGAGTCCCTCACGGCCCTTCAGGCCTGCAAACATGGCGAGCGCGCATGGCAAATGCGTCGCCCGGCCGCGGAAGCGGCAAGCCGACGATTGTAGAGACTAACCTGCGTCAACTTTGCGACGGTCACCTCAATGGGTGAATAGCGGATTCCAGGGGCCGAAACCGTGCAAAAGTGCCTCGCCGGCGGGGCGTTCAGACCGTGAAGCGCGAGAGGAAGTCCTGGTAAGCGAGGGCAATCCCCTGCTTGAGGTCGACCCGGTGCTGCCATCCCAGCGCATGCAGGCGCCCGACGTCGAGCAGCTTGCGGGGCGTGCCATCCGGCTTTGACGCGTCGAAGACGATGCGACCGGTGAAACCGACCACTTCCATGACCGCCTCCGCAAGCTCGCGGATCGTCACGTCCTGGCCGGTGCCGATGTTGACCA
>JACMOG010000334.1 GCA_014378125.1 Vitreoscilla sp.
GCCGTCGTCGCGCTTGTACGTGACCAGGCGCTTCCTGATCGAGCGCACGGCCGGCGTCGGATCGGCCAGATGCGTGACGGCCGCCTTCGCGTCGGCCACCAGTTGCGGCAGGTAGGTGTCGTACGCCTTCTTCGGATCGCCCACCACCGGGAACGACGCGCGGTCGATGATGGCGTAGCCGGCCAGCAGCAGCAGCTGGTACTGGCGCAGGCGCGTGAACGTGGCCTGCGAGCCGCTCACCTGGCCGGCGCTGGCGGCGTCGGCGAAGTCGAGTGGGTAGGCGTACAGGATGGTGGGCACGCGCGTGCCTTCCACGTAGCCCGGCGGCGTGTACAGCGTGAACGACAGGTCGACGCCGTCGTCGCGCTTGTACGTGACCAGGCGCTTCTTGATGGCGCGCACCGCTGGCGTCGGGTCGGGGATGTGCGTGATCGCGACTCGTTCGGAGGCGAAGCCGGACTCGCCGGCGGCGGCGGCCGCGGCGGGTGCGGCACCGAGCGTGCGCAGGTACGCGTTGGGCGGGCTCGTGGTCGACTGGTACCAGGTGATGAACTGGTGATCGTCGGCGCCGGTGAAGCCCACGAAGCGTTCCAGCGAATCGCGGTCGCTGCGGAACAGGCGCTCGGACTGGCGCGTCTTCAGGTCCAGGCGGTCGACGAACGGTCGATCGCCGTCCGGCGACGCGCCGGTGCCCGACAGCCACATCGCATCGCCCTGCATGCGGATCAGCGCCTGGCCGTTGGCCTGCTGGCGATAGACCGGCACGCCCGGATCGGCGTACTTCTCGTCGCTGGACAGATCCCACAGCGTGCTCGGGGCAACCTGCGGGTGGTCGACGTCCATCACCGACACGTGGCGCCAGTGGCGGTTGGCGTCGCCCTCTTCCAGCAACGCGACTTCGCTGCGCTCGGTCCAGCCGAAGCCCTCGAAGCGCTGGGTGGTACGCAGGAGCTCGGCGGCCGGCGCGGTGAACGGTGCCTTGCGCAGCATCACCTTGTCGCGCTGCGGCACGTTCACCTTCCAGTCGCCACCGTCCAGGGCCTCGGCCCAGATCAGCGTGGCCGGATCGGTGGGACGCCACGAGAAGTCGCGCGGGCCCAGCGGCACGCCGTGCACCGGCACGCGGTCGGTGAGCGGGATCGACGCGATGGGGGTGGACGTGGCCGCCGTGCGCCTGCCGATGTTCCAGGCTTCTATTTCACGCGGAAAGCGCTCGGCGGTCGTGACGTACGAATACGGCCCGTGGAGGGTGGCCACCAGCAGGTTCTGGCCATCCGGCGACGGGTCGACGTTCTCGATGTTGCCCGCCTTGCCCACGCGGGTGACGACCAGCGTGGTGGCGTCGACGAGGGCCAACTGCGACCGCGCGTACCAGTCGAACAGGTCTTCGTCGTGCGGGTTCTTGAGCGTGTCGCGGGTCTCGTAGGTGCTGCTCTCGCCTTTGCCCGAGCCCGTCTCCTGGATGCTGGGGCCGGGCGGAAGCACCGGTTCGGCGGGCGGCTGGCCCATGTTGTCGGGCACCAGCTTGACCAGAAGCGCGCGGTGATCGGGCATCCACTGCACGTCGCCATCGAGCATCGGGTTCAGGCGCACGCCCGGCACCTTGCGCAGCGCACCGGTGGTGGCGTCGCCCACCCACAGCTCCACGGCGTCGCGCGCGGTGTTGGCGAACGCGAAGCGCTTGCCGTCGGCCGACCAGAACGGCCGGCCGGCGCACGCGCCCGGCGGCAGCGTCACGGCGGTGGGCGTACCGGCGGGCACGCTCACGAGCTGGAACGCGGTGGCGCACGGCGTGACGCCGTAGCCCCCCGGCGTGTCGTGCTTGCTGTGGTTGGCGATCTCGATACGCGTGCCGGCCAGCTTCAGGTAGGGCGTGGACACGCGCGACATCGGCGGAAAAGGCTGCATCGTCACCAGCAGCATGCTCTGGCGCGTGGGGCTCAGGTACGCGCCGGGCGCTTCGGGCGCGTGCAGCACGTCGAGGATGTTCTTCGGCGGCTGGTCGTAGCCGCGCGGGGCGGAGGCCGCGGTCGGCGCCTTGGCCGGGCCGGCCGTCGGGGCGGCGGCGGCCGCGCTGGCGGCCAGGGCCGCGATCAGGGCCGGCGCGAAATGGCGGGAGATGCAAATGGGCATGGAATGGAGATCCTTCGCTGCGAGTGATCGAAGCGCCGGCCCGCCGACTTCGTGGGTCGGTGGCATGGCCGGTGCAGCCTTCCACTATCGCACGGCGGCCGCGCCTCTCCGTAGCGGGAAGACACGGTCTGAGCGAGGCATGAGGCGGGGTTTTCCGCACGATCGTTCGGTGCGCACCAAGCCCGTACTAACCCTTCACCAAGACTGGGGGGGTAAGCCCCGCAATGAGGCCTGGATCGCACTCGATTGGGGCGAAATGCGGGTTCTTTCCTATGTCGGTGCGATACCCCGCTGGCTAACATTTCAATCACTAAATAGAACGGTCGTTCTATTTTTGGCAGAGAGCCGCCGACCCCGTCGTCGTCGCTTTCGCAGCGAATCGGAGTCACCCGTGGTCGTCGTTCCCATGTCCCAGCTCAGCGCGTTCAAGGCGATGAAGGACGGCTTCGCACAGCGCGGCCTCGACCTGTCCGGCATCCTCGCCGAGGCCGGCCTCAACCCCCATCCGAACGAGACGGTCGACGCCGAACAACTGGCCGACATCTTCTCCGTCGCCTGGGGCGCCGCGGTCGCCAAGACGGGCGATCCCGCCATCGGCCTCGCGCTGTGCCCGCGCCAGCCGCTGATCGGCCTGGGCTCGCTGTCCAGCCTCATCCTGTCCGCACCCGACCTGCGCAGCGGCCTGCAGCGCATGGCGCGCTACACCAGCCTGATCTCGCCCACCACGTCCATCGGCATGGACATGCCGTCCACCAGCGTAGGCATGCACGTCGACCAGGACGCCTGCCGCATCACGCTGCGCATCTCGGCCGGCAAGCTGGCCGTGCCGCAGCAGCGCTACGACTTCATGGCCGCCACCTTCCTCAAGGGCATCTACTGGCTGATCGGCGAGAAGGTGACGCCGTTGCGCGTGCACCATCCCTACGCCGCGCCGGCCGACCCCACGCCGTGGGAGACCGCCTTCGGCTGCCCGGTTCACTTCGGCGCCGCGGCCTTCGTCATCGAGCTGCCGCTGTCGGCCCTCGACCAGCCCTTCCCCACCTCCGACCCCACCGTGGGCGAGATGTGCGAGCGCATGGTGGCCCCGCTGGCGGCCGAACAAGGCGGCTGCATCACGGCGCGCGTGCGCCAGGCGCTGATGCAGCTGATCTCCAAGGGCGATCCGCGCCGCGAGCTGGTGGCCGCCACGCTGTGCATGAGCGAACGCACGCTGCAACGCCGCCTCACCGAGGAAGGCACCAGCTTCATCGAGCTGGTGGACGACACCCGGCGCGAGCTGGCGCAACGCTATTTCGTCAACGGCGCCTACAGCCCCACTGAGATGAGCTTCGCACTCGGATTCTCCGATCCCAGCAATTTCTATCGAGCTTGCAAACGCTGGTTCGGACGCACGCCGAATACTCTTCGCTGCGCCGCCTGATATTGCTTTAAAAAATTCCAGCACGATGCCTGGTTGAATAACCTCCAGGCATTTTTAGATGGAGCCTCGCGGCTCCATTTTTTATTCTCTGAAGTTTCTCCCGAATCGTCCTCGCGGGTCTCGCGCGGGTTAGTACGTAAGGGCTTCGAGACCCCTCAAACCTAGGGAAGTCACCCCCGGCACTGGTTTCTCAAGCCATGGCCTTGGCTCGGCAAGTCAGTGTGAAGCGAGGCGATTCCGAACATAGTTGCGGCACGCGATCAAGGAATGGTTTCAACGGCGGCAGACGGCTCACCGAAGACGTCGACGGCAACCCGGAGCAAAACTCCGGGCGCGGATAACCTGAGCAGGTCGTGAGGGGTTTCCAAGAAGTTTCCATATACCAATCCATTTCGGAGAGACAAACATGACGTTCTTCAAGCTTGCCACCGCTGCCGCCCTGGTCGCCGCCTCCCTGTCGGCCTCGGCCATGACGCAGATCAACGACGAACAACTGAGCACCGTGTCCGGCCAGGACGGCGTGTCCATCGTCGCCGACCTGAACATGAACATCGGCTCGTTCCAGTACACCGACACGAGCGCCGCCGGCGGCTCGGTGTCGTTCGACAACATCTCGGTCAAGGGCATGGTGGTCATGACCATCGACATCCTGAACGCCGCCACGTTCACGTCCGCCGTCGTGGGCAGCATCGCCGCCGACTCCGGCCTCGGCCTTGCAGCCGCTGCCGCGGTCGCCAAGGACATGGGCACCGCCGCCGGCTACGACTTCAAGTCCGACGTCGTGCAGTTCGCCTTCCCGGCGGCGACCGACGCTGTCTCGGCCCGCAAGGCCAGCCCGAGCATCACGATCAGCGCGATCAAGATGGGCTCGACCGCCATCACTGGCGTCGACGCCACGACGGGCGCCCCGATCTACGGCGCGCACACGGATGACGCGGGCGCCTCGTTCGGCTCGGTCGCCATCAAGAACCTCGACCTGCAAGGCACCAAGGTGTGGCTGTTCGCCCACTGAGCAACGCCGGCCTGAGCGCACGCCGACCGCGGCGGCGTGAAGTCTGACGTGAAGGCCCCGTGATCCTGCGTCACGGGGCCTTTTCCTTCGCGAATGCGCGTCCGGAACCCGTTGATCTCGTCGTCGCTTCCGATATCCGCGCCCTGAAAAGCCGTCCCGAACCATGCTCCGGCCCCGCCTCCGATCCGCCCTGCTCACCGCCGCACTGCTGGCCGCTGCCGTTTGCGCGCACGCCCAGGACAAGCCCGGGTTGAAGCCGCTGGACGACGCCGAGCTGTCCGCCACGTGGGGCCAGGCCCTGCTCGACGTGACCAACACCCAGCAAGGCAACTACGATTTCTCGCGCATCACGCTCAACGCCGACATCACGATGTCGTCCTCGTTCAGCGGCCTCGTCTTCGGCCTGAAACCGGACGGCACGTCCGACATCAACATCAGCACGCTCAACTTCGGCCGCAGCGATTCGACGGCGGCGGCACGCACCGTCGCCATCACCAACCCGTACTTCGAATGGGTGTACTCGGGCGCCGACGTGGTGGGCATGCGCTTCGGCTTCAACGGCATCGCGGGCGACGTCGGCCTGCTGATGAACAGCGTCAACGGCTCGCTGAGCGTGACCACCCCCTCCGGCACCGTCAGCGGCACCGGCACGCAACTCACCTCGCTGAACGGCAGCGCCGGTTCCGTCGCGCTCAACGCCATCGGCGGCGTCACGGCGGGCACCACCGACGGCGCCAGTCGCGACTTCTTTCTTTCCGTGCTCAAGAGCGCCGTCAGCTGGCCGAGCGTCGGCGGCGTGGCCTCGGCCACGGCGCAGCCCGGCTTCTGGATGAACTGGACCGACCGGCTGGCCGCGCTCAACACCACCGGCACGGTGCCGCCCAACACGCCCAAGGTGGGTCCGTGATGCGTCGTGGCGGGATGACGGCCCGGCTGCGCATGGCGACCCTCGGCGTCGCCGGCCTGGCCACGCACGCGCTGCCCGCCGTCGCCGCGAACGACCCCGACGCCGCCCCGCACGCGATGCAGGCGCTGGCGGACGACGAGCTGTCGGCCGTGCGCGGCGCCGACGGCATCGCGTTCAACCTCACCAACTTCTCGCTGACCAGCAGCCTCACCGATCCGCTGAAGCTCACCTACCTGTCGCCCAACGGCAGTTCGCTGACGCTGTCCGGACTCGATCTCTCGCGCCCCGACGACGCCGACAAGTTCGCCGATCCGTACCAGCTCTCGGTGTTGTCGCGCAACGGGCAGGCCGACGAGATCGCGATCGATTTCCCCTTGTACAGCGCCGGCACGCAGTCGTGGGCGCTGACGGCGGACTTCCTCAACGTCGACGGCACGTCCGGCACCGCCTTCAACGGCGGCACGCTGCAGGTGCTGGACCTGACGATGAAGGGCGGCGGCCTGCACGTGGCGCCCACCGCCCTGGCCGACACGCAAGGCATCGCCTTCGGACTGGGCACGCGGCTGGACATCGGCAGCCTGTCGGTCTACCCGCTGGGCC
>JACMOG010000027.1 GCA_014378125.1 Vitreoscilla sp.
CAGCTCGGCCACCGGGCAGCTCGTCTTCCTGCCGATCGCGGCCTCGCTGATCCAGAACCACGGCTGGCGCATGGCGGTCATCCCCGTGTTCACCAGTTGCCTCGTGGTGACCGGGCTGGCCTTCTGCCTGCTGCGCGACCGGCCGAAGGAGCTGGGCCTGCGACCCTTCGGCGCCGATCCGGACCAGGCCGACCCGGCGCCGCCGGCCTGGCGCCCCGGCTTCGCCGAGCCCCTGCGCACGCTGGCCATGGCCTCGCGCAGTGGCGCCTTCTGGGTGCTGTTCGGCACGTTCTTCGTGTGCGGCCTGAGCACCAACGGACTCATCCAGACCCACTTCATCACCCTGTGCGGCGACTACGGCCTGGGCCCGCTGCCGGCGGCATCGGTGCTGGCCACCATCGGCGCCTGCGACTTCGTGGGCACGATCGCGTCGGGCTGGCTGTCCGATCGCTACGACGTGCGCAAGCTGCTGTTCTGTTACTCCGGCCTGCGTGGGCTGTCGCTGATGTGGCTGCCGCATTCCACGTTCACCATCGCCGGGCTGTCGCTGTTCGCGGTGTTCTACGGGCTCGACTGGGTGGCCACCGTGCCGCCCACCGTCCGGCTCACCAGCGCCGCGTTCGACAAGCAGCGCGTGCCGATGATCTTCGGCTGGATCTTCGCGGGGCACCAGCTGGGTGGCGCGGTGGCGGCCTACGGCGCGGGGCTCACGCGCACCGTGATGCAGTCGTACAGCCCGGCGCTGTACGCCGCCGGCGTTGCCTGCCTCATCGCGGCCGTGGCCATCTTCCTGCTGCGCCGGCCGCCGCCGTTGCGCACGGCCTGAGAACGCGCGGCACCCTCCTGATCCCGCGGGCAATGCACGCCGGCCGGCGTACGCAAAACACGGTATGGGGTATCCGCCGCGCGCTTTCGATGCCCCATTTGTCACGCACGCATGCTGGAATCCGGGCCGGTCGGGCGCCACGAGCGCCCGATCCCATCACCAACCCAGGAGATCTCGAGCATGCATCCGTCCCTTGCCCTGCGACCCCTTCTCTGCGGCGCCGCCTTCGCGCTCGCCACCACCTTCGCGTCGGCCGCCCACGCCGCCTCGCCCGTCGAGAACCACGCCCTGGCCATCAGCTGGGAGCCGGCGTTCTGCCTCACCGTGTCGGGCAAGCCCGAGTGCGCCAGCGAGACGCCCAGCCGCCAGGACGCGCACGCGTTCTCGCTGCACGGGCTGTGGCCGCAGAGCGGCTCCTACTGCGGCGCCACGGCCGCGCAGAAGTCGAACGACGAGGCCGGCAAGTGGTCGCTGTTGCCCGCGGTGACCTTGTCCGCGTCCACCGAGGCGTTGCTGAAGGTCGACGAGCCCGGCACGCAGTCGTACCTCGAGCGCCACGAGTGGATCGAGCACGGCACCTGCTCGGGCCTGACGCAGCAGGACTTCTTCGCGCCCACGCTGGCCATGCTCGACGGGATCAACGCCAGCAACCTCGGCTCCACGGTCGGTGCCAACGTGGGCGGGCACCTCACGCTGGCCCAGCTGCAGGCTGCGGCCAAGCTGGACTACGGCACCTACGCCAGCGTCTACATCGAATACCTGTGCATCAGCTCCGGCGGCAAGTCCTACCTCGAGGAGGTGCGCTTCCACATGCGCCTGCCCAGCCCGTTGCCGTCCACCGTGCAGTCGTCCTACATGGCCAAGCCGATCAAACCGGCGTCGGCCAGCCAGCTGTGCAAGGCGAGCACGCCGATCTACATCAAGGCCGTGACCAACTGACGTCCGCGCTAAAGCCGGCGGCCGGGCGGCACATGGACGTCCCAGGGCGCCGGTGCCCGGGGCGAAACCGGCGCCCGATGGTTCCCGCCCCCCTCCCCCCCCACCACGGGCGCCGGCTGCTGGCCCTGCGCGAGATGCCGATCCTGGACACCCTGCCCGAGGAACGCTTCGACCGCGTGGTGAGCTTCGCCGCCGACGAGTTCGACTGCCCATCGTGCTGGTGAGCCTGATCGACGCGAATCGACAATGGTTCAAGGCGCGGGTGGGCCTGGACGTCTGCGAGACCGGCCGCGAGTCGTCGTTCTGCGGCCACGCCATCGCCAGGCCCCAGGTGATGGTGGTGGAGGACACGCCCGTCGACGAGCGCTTCCACGACAACCCGCTGGTGCTGGGTGCGCCCCACATCCGGTTCTACGCGGGCGCGACGCTGCAACTGCCCGGCGGCGCCATCATCGGCACCCTGTGCATGATCGACCGCCAGCCGCGCACGCTCGACGCGATGGACCTGGCGATCTTCGGCTCGCTGCGCGACCTGGTCGTGGGCGAGATCGTCCCGATGGCCGCGATGGCGGCCGGCTGCGGCACGCCGCTGGCGCTGCGCCGGAAGGAGCTGGACGTGCGCCGGCTGCTGCTGCGGCCGTTCAATGTCAAGGGCGTGCTGGACGCCATCGTGGCCTTGCGCGGGGCGGCTGCCTTGCCTCTGAAGCCCGGCTGAGCAGGTCACGTTCGAGGCATTGCCGCCGGGTACGGCGGCAATGCCTGACCCCTTCAGGCGGCGTCGCGCAGGGCGTAGCGGCGGGAGGGCTGCCGGTAGCCCGCCTCGGGGGTGGCCACCAGGTCGAGCAGGCTGCTCCACCGCCAGCCGGGCGCGTCGCGGGTGCG
>JACMOG010000335.1 GCA_014378125.1 Vitreoscilla sp.
CTGCAACTGCGGCTGTCGGTGAACCTGTCCACGCGCGACCTGCTCGACCTCGACCTTCCGCAGAAGTTCGCGGCGCTGCTCGCGCGCCACGCGGTGCCCGCGGCGGCCTTCTGCCTCGAGATCACCGAGAGCGCGATCATGGACGACCCGCAGCGCGCGCTGGCCACGCTGGACGCGCTGAGCGCGATGGGTTTCAAGCTGTCGATCGACGACTTCGGCACCGGCTACTCATCGCTCGCCTACCTGAAGCGGCTGCCGGTGGACGAGCTCAAGATCGACCAGTCCTTCGTGCGCAACATGACGACCGACCGCGACGACGCGATGATCGTGCGCTCCACCATCGACCTGGCGCACAACCTGGGCATCATGGTCGTCGCCGAGGGCGTCGGGACCGCCGAGGCCTGGGACCTGCTTCGCGAGCTCAAGTGCGACCAGGCCCAGGGCTACCACATGGGCCGCCCGATGCCCGTGAGCGACTTCTCGGCCTGGTCCACCAGCTGGGGCATGCGCCGGCAGGCGGGCGATACGGACGGCATCCACCTGCTGCATTGACCTGGAGTGACTCAAGGGGTCTGGCATCTCCGCCGTACCCGGCGGCAATGCCTGACCCCTCAGAACTCGTGCTGCAGGCGCAACCGCAGCACGTTCTTCGGCGAGCCGCTGCCCACGCCGAACAGCACCGCGGCATCGAGCCGCACGGGTCCGCCGAGCGCGTTCGTCTTGAGGAAGATCGCCGGCCCCAGGGTATGTTCCTGCGCATTCCCGGCCGACCAGTCATTCCACGTTCCCACCGAGCCGAAGCCCTGCGCGCCGACCTCCAGGCCGCGTGCCACGAGGCCCTTCACCTGCCACTGGTAGCCCAGCTGCCACGGCTCGGGCGTCTCGGCGCCCAGGTGCTTGCGGAGCGACAGGTTGACGTTCACCTGCAGGTCGTCGGTGTCCATCTGCAGCGTGGGGCCGCAGGTGAGGCCCAGGCGGCCCTCGTCGCGGTGGTGCGGTCGCGCGAGCTCGCACAGCAGGCCCACGTCCACCGGGCCGGAGCCCGGCGTCGTCAGCTTCAGGTGGTTCGTCCACGACCACTCGTCGATGGCGAACGGGCCGCCGTCGTCGGCCGCCCAGGCCGCGTAGACCGAGCTGTACCAGCGCTCGACGGGCGCGCCGCCGAGGCTGAGGGTCTGTTGCGCGGCGCGCGAGCCGTCACGAGCGTGTTTGGTGCCCACGCCGTAGGCGAGCTGCCACATGCCGACGTCGGAATAGGGCGTGAAGACGTAGTCGGCCGGATCGGCCAGCACGGGCGTGCCGATGGCCAGCAGGGCGCAAAGCGCGGCGCGGCGTACCCGGGTGGCAGCGATCTGTTTCGAGGGAGACATGGTCCACTATCGACGCCGAAGCGTCGAGATTGAGCCCGGACAGCCGGCCTGCCGTCAGATCTGCACCCGCGTGCCCAACTCGATCACCGAGTTGTTGGGCAGCTTGAAGAACTCGACCACGCTGCCGGCGTTGCGCGACATCGTGGCGAACAGGCGCTCGCGCCATTGCCACATGCCCTCTCCGCGCGTAGGCACCACGGTCTCGCGGCTGATGAAATAGCTGGTGCGCATCGGCTCCAGGTCGATGCCGTGCGGCTCGCAGCGGCGCAGCGCGGCCGGGATGTCGGGCAGGTTCATGAAGCCGTAGTTGATGCACACGCGCCAGAAGCCCTCGGCCAGCGGCGTGACCACCACGGCCTCCTCGCCCTCGATGTAGGCGCGTTCGTGGAACACCACCGACAGGATCACGTTCTGCTCGTGCAGCACGCAGTTGTGCTTCAGGTTGTGCATCAGCGCCTGCGGCACGGTGTCGGGGTTGGCCACCATGAACACCGCCGTGCGCGGCGCGCGCTGGTCCACGTGCTGCGCCAGCGACTGGATGAAGGGCAGCAACTCCGGATCGTCTTGGCGGATCGATTCGATCAGCAGCTCGCGGCCGCGCTTCCACGTGGCCATCACGGTGAAGATGCCCAGGCCCAGCACGATGGGGAACCAGCCGCCCTGCACGAACTTGGTGGAGCACGACGTCACCAGCAGCAGGTCGAACGCGAAGAACACGCCCGTGCCGGACCACGCGGCCCAGTCCGGCAGTCCCCACAGGTTGCGTACCACGAAGAACGTGAGCATCGTGGTGATCAGCATCGTCACCGTCACCGCGATGCCGTAGGCCGAGGCCATCGCGGCGGAACTGCCGAAGCCGATCGCGGCCAGGATGACGGCCACGAACAGGATCCAGTTCACGCGCGGCAGGTAGATCTGGCCGGCCTCGGCCGCCGACGTGAACACCACCTGCATGCGGGGCAGGAAGCCCAGCTGGATGGCCTGGCGCGTCATCGAGAACGCGCCCGAGATGACGGCCTGCGACGCGATCACCGTGGCCATCGTCGCGAGGATCACCATGGGGATCAGCCACGACTGCGGGAACATGTGGAAGAACGGGCTGTCGAGCGCCTTCGGGTCGCGAATGAGCAGCGCCGCCTGGCCCAGGTAGTTGAGGGTCAACGCGGGCAGCACCAGCCCCAGCCATGCGAGCTGGATCGGCTTGCGCCCGAAGTGGCCCATGTCGGCGTACAGCGCCTCGGCGCCGGTGAGCGCCAGCACGATCGCGCCGACGGCCGCGAACACCAGCGGGCCGCGTTCGAGCAGGAAGTGCAGGGCGAGCAACGGATTGAACGCCTGGAGGATCGCCGGATGCGCGGCGATCTGCAGCAGCCCGGTGCCCGCGAGCAAGGCGAACCACAGCACGATGATGGGCCCGAACAGCTTGCCCACCACGCCGGTGCCCTTGCGCTGCACCACGAACAGGCCGATCAGCACGCCGATGGCGATCGGCAGCACGAAGCGCTTGAGCCCGGGCTCGACCACCTCCAGGCCCTCGACCGCGCTCAGCACCGACATCGCCGGCGTGATCACGCTGTCGCCGTAGAACAGCGCCGCGCCGAACAGCCCCAGCAACAGCAGGAAGGCGCGCCGCTTCGCACCGCCGCCGGCGGACTGCACCGCCAGCGCGGTGAGCGCCATGATGCCGCCCTCGCCGCGGTTGTCGGCGCGCAGGATCAGCAGCACGTACTTGAGCGTGACGACCAGCATCAGCGCCCAGAAGATGGTGGACGCGGCGCCCACCAGGTGGGCGGCGTCGGCGGGCACCCCGCCTTCGGGCCCGAAGATCGTCGCCATCGTGTACAGCGGGCTGGTGCCGATGTCGCCGTAGACGACGCCGATGGCGCCCAGCGTCATGGGAAGAAGGGCCTGGCGGCGGTGCGCGGTATCCATGGGTGAATGTTGCGGTGCGGGAGACGCAGTGTCGCCGCCCGCGTATAAAAATCGCGTAAACGATCACGCCATTGGCGACTTCTTCGATGCGCTTTCGGAATGGCGACCATTCCAATTGAACGTTGGATTGTTATCAGGGAAAGCCCGATCATTCTCCTGCCCTGAAACGACGACCCGGCGCACTGGAAGCAGACGAGACGGATGCGGTTGCGGAATAGGGAGCTGTCCCTGGATGGAAACCATCATGCTGCTCAATGCCCAACGCGCCGAACTCAACCTGGCCGACGACGAAGTCGCCCGCCTGAACGACGCCTGCCATTCCCGCCTCGAAGTCACGCAGGGCTTCGTCTGGGTGACGATAGCCGGCGACCGCAACGACGTCGTGCTCGGCGCCGGCGAATCGCTGCTGATCGACACCCGCGACGCGGTCACCGTGAGCGCCATCCGCGGTGCCGCCTCGCTGCGCGTGCGCGCCGATGTCGGTGCGACCGCGTGCCGCCAGGCCGCGCCGGCCCGCACGCTGGTGCGCCCCGGACGCTTCCAGCAACTGCTGGCCGGCATCTCGCTGAGCTCGGTCGCGGTCGCCTGATCGCCGCTCGCCGCGCCGCTACCCCGTGGGGTAGCGGCCGCGCGGCGAACCAGATATTGCAGCGTCATGAAATGAGAGGAAATTGTTCCTCGATCCAGGACGTGCAACAAGTTGCACCTTCGCATACCCTGCGCACGCCCGGCATGTGATCCGCGGCAGGAGATACCGAAGTGAAAAGCAACTGGCTCAAATGCCTGGCCGTCCTGGCGTGCGCCGCCACCCGCCTGGCCCACGCCGATATCCTCGTCGGCCAGACCGCCGATTTCAGCGGCCCCGTGGCCGCCGGCGTCAAGGAGACGGCCGCCGGCGCCAAGCTGTATCTCGACCACGTCAACGCGAACGGCGGCATCAACGGCGAGCCGGTGACGCTGATCTCGATGGACGACAAGTTCGAGCCGGCCATCGCCGCCGCCAACGCGCGCGAGTTGATCACCAACAAGAAGGTGATGGCGCTGCTGCTCACGCGCGGCACGCCGCACAACCAGGCCATCCTGCCGCTGCTGTCCGAGTTCGGCGTGCCGCTGGTGGCCCCGTCCACCGGGGCGATGAGCCTGCACAAGCCGGTCAACCCGTGGGTGTTCAACGTGCGCGCCAGCTACCAGCACGAGGCCAACCGGGCGATCCGCCACCTGAGCCTGGTGGGGCTGTCCCACATCGGCATCGTGCAGGTGAACGATTCGTTCGGCACCGATGCCGTCAAGGGCGCGCTGGAGGCATTCACGCAGGTCAACGGCGCGCCGCTGTTCACCGAGACCTACGACCGCGAGAAGCCCGACTTCACGAAGATCCAGGCCGCGGTCACCGCCAAGAGCCCGCAGGCGATCCTGTTCCTGGGTTCGGGCAGCGCCGTGGTCAACGGCGTCAAGGCCATTCGCGCGACGGGTTCGCACGCGCAGGTCGTCACGCTGTCCAACAACGCGTCGGACGGCTTCATCAAGGCGATGGGCGACAACGCGGCCGGCACCATCGTGACGCAGGTGTTTCCCTACGAGCGCTCGCTGGCCAACCCGATGGTCAAGCAGGCGCGCGAGTACGCGAAGGCCGCCACCGGCGACGACCGCGTGACGCCCGCGATGCTGGAAGGCTTCGCCGGCGCCAAGGTGCTGGTGGAGGGGCTGCGCCGCGCGGGCAAGCAGCCCACGCGCCAGAAGCTGCGCGACGCGCTGGAGTCACTGCACCGCTACGACATCGGCGGGCTGGAGGTGTCGTTCAGCCCCACCAGCCATACCGGACTGGACTACACCGACCTGTCCATCATCGGGTCGGACGGGAAGTTCCAGCGCTGAGTGTGGGACTGGCCGCGGTGTTCTCACGCGCGGGTCAGTCCTGAGGCTACCGGTGGTTAGTCTCGGTAACCCATGTCGGTTGCGATGTTGTGAATGCCTTGGAGGAAGGTCTGGAAACTGAGGGAAGTATTGCTCGTGGCGTCCAAATGAGCACCCATAGCGCGAGCGCCGCTGGTCTTTTGAAACATCGGCACCAAGCGCTTGACTTCGACGCTAGGCTTTTGCCAGCCATCAGGTTCGATAAAGCGCTTCCGATTGGCGGGCGCGTTGATTTTTGGAAGTTCGAACGCGGTTGCGAGCGCGGAGAGATCGCCGAGGTACCAGCCCTCGAGTTCTTGGCAGACCAAGCGAATCAGCGTATCGGATCGACCCGCCTGCCGACACATGCGCTTTAGAGTTGCCTTGATGGCGAGGCAGTCTGCGCCATCGGTGTCTCGCACCACTACAAATCTATCTCCCGGCACGCGCCACCCCTTCAGTTTTCGAGGAATGCTGCGATCGAGATCGCTCTTTCCTTCGTGTGGAACACACTGAAAATGTTCGTCTGGTTTCCAGCCGAGGAAGACCCTCGGAAGCAATTCATCCAACAGGGCTTTCATGGACGGTTCCTCCAGCAAGAAGATGAGCCGTCCCTTCATCAGCTTGCCTCTTTGTTCAGGCCCTCAAAGAGTCCCTGCTTCCACAGATAGCCAGGGAGGTCTCCATTTTCATAGAGAGCTACAAGCGTCTCCGACTCGCACGCGCGCACGACTGTCGTAAAGCCGTCTTGCTTGCGTAAGCAGTAAATTTCCTCCAGCGCGAGCGCGTTCAGAAAATCTGGCGAGTGTGTTGAGATGAACACTTGACCGCCACGTTCCGCGTATCCCCGGAACTCCTCCGCAAGCTCGGGCAACAGCTCTGGGTATAGCTGATTCTCGGGCTCTTCTACCGCCAATAGCGGATAGGGCTTTGGGTCGTTCAGCAGGATCAGGTATGCGAACATCTTGATCGTGCCGTCGGACACATATCGGGCGATAAATGGGTCCTTGAAGCTTCCGTCTTGAAACCGCAAAACAAGTCGGCCGTCCTCGGTTTGACGAGGCTCAACTACGGAGACCCCAGGAACTCGTCGTTGCATCGCCTCCAAGACTCGCTTGAATGCCGTCGGATGGTGCTCAAAGAGGAAGTTAGCAACGAGCGGCAAATTGTCGCCGCGTGTCGAGAGGTGCTCTGCAAATCCGTCCTCTTGGCTCGGGCGCGCTTCTGAGACATGAAAGTCAGAGACATGCCAATTTTCGATCATTAATCGAAATGCGCTTGCAGCTTTGAAGCGTTCAAACTGGCCAAGCCCTTTGATTGCTAAAATATCCGACGCGTCTAACTCTTGCTCTTCGCGAGTCAGTTCTTCATCTTTCTTCGAGAATTCCTCTTCGTTGGTAATTGCGTAGCCCTTACCACGAGAAAAGTCCAAGAAGCGAAACGGTGCTCCATAGCTGCCGCGCTTGTAGCGCAAGACTTCGCGTTCGACTATTGGGCGACCTTCTTTGCCCTGAGCGATCTTGAGCACGTAAGTCACGAGGCGTTCTTTGCCGGTAATCTCCAGACGGAACTGCAAAGTGAATTCAATCGGGTCTTTTGAAAAGCCTCTACTTGCAACCTCTCGGTACCCACCGCGCTTTGCAATTGCCTTACCAACGTTCATTGCCAGCGCGTCTTTCAAGAACGAAAAGACGTCGAACAACGTTGATTTTCCTGTTCCGTTCGCGCCTACCAGTACGCAAAGTCGAGGAATATCGGAGAATTTTGCGTCGTGGAACAAACGATAGTTCTTGATCTCGATTGATTCGATTTGCATTGAGCGGGCTTCCGGAGTACCAAGGATTTAGTAATGCGCGTAAGGGGCCGCACGAGAGCAATCGAGAACAATGAGCACGGCGTGGCAGTCCTCCTCTGGCGCTCAGCTGCTGAACAGGAAGTTGAGCACGTCGCCATCCTTGACGATGTACTCCTTGCCTTCCGCGCGCATCTTGCCCGCGTCCTTCGCGCCTTGTTCGCCCTTGTTGGCCACGAAGTCGGCGTAGGCGATGGTCTGGGCGCGGATGAAGCCCTTCTCGAAGTCGGTGTGGATCACGCCGGCGGCCTGGGGGGCCGTGGCGCCGCCCGCCACCGTCCAGGCGCGCACTTCCTTCACGCCCGCCGTGAAGTAGGTCTGCAGGCCCAGCAGCGTGAACGCCGCGGGGATCAGGCGATTGAGGCCCGGCTCGGTCTGGCCCATCTCGGCCAGGAACATCTCGGCGTCTTCGGCCGCCATGTCGGCCAGCTCGGCCTCGGTCTTGGCGCAGATGGCCACTACCGGCGAGTTCTGCTTGGCGGCGAACTCGCGCAGGCGATCGAGATACGGGTTGTTCTCGAAGCCGTTGTCGGCGACATTGCCCACGAACATCGCCGGCTTGGCGGTGATCAGGAACAACGACTTCACGATGACCTGCTCGTCCTTCGTGAAGTCGAGGCTGCGCACCGGCTGGGCCTGGTCGAGCGAGGCGCGGCAGCGTTCGAGGATGGCGCTGAGCTTGACGGCCTCCTTGTCGCCGGCACGGCCGAGCTTGTTGGTGCGGTGGATCTGCTTCTCGACGCTGGCCAGGTCGGCCAGGCACAGCTCGGTCTGGATCACCTCGATGTCGGAGATCGGGTCGATCTTGTTGTTCACGTGGATGACGTTGTCGTCGTCGAAGCAGCGCACCACGTTGACGATGGCGTCGGTCTCGCGGATGTGCGACAGGAACTGGTTGCCCAGGCCTTCGCCCTTGGACGCGCCGGCCACCAGGCCCGCGATGTCCACGAATTCGACGATGGCCGGCACGATCTTCTGCGCCGAGACGATGTCCGACAGCACCTGCAGGCGGGCGTCGGGCAGCTCGACGATGCCCACGTTGGGCTCGATCGTGCAGAACGGGTAGTTCTCGGCAGCGATGCCGGCCTTGGTGAGGGCATTGAACAGGGTGGACTTGCCGACGTTGGGCAGGCCGACGATGCCGCATTTCAGGCTCATGGCGCTTTCTTTCTGTGCCGCGGGGCGAAAGCCGGCGGAGGGATGAACCTGGCATTTTAAAGGTTCTGACAGGCATCCCTGCATGGCAACGCACTTGACGCGCACGAAGACGATGTTTCAGGCTCTAAAAGGATAAGGGTAATTCGTTTATATAGGAACTAATAACGTCTTGAATCGCTGGCATGACGAGTAAATTCCTTAGAGCTCCGTCAAGAGTCGAAGAGCAAAGGCGACGTATCGTTCATGGCGAGCGCAGCTAGGTGAAATCATCTGGATATCGATGATGTGCTGTAATTTTCGTTGATATGGCAACGAATTAACTTAGAATCATTGGATGGTCAGCCTCACCTCTTCACATCGAAGCTCCAGGACGCGTCCTGTTCCCGTCGTCGTCGGCGCTGCCTTGGAACGCCTGGGCACGCGGCTCACCTTGGGCAGGAAACTTCGTGGCCTGACGCAAGAGGAGCTTGGACATCTTGCCGACGTCTCGACGTCCACCGTCCGATCCCTGGAAGACGGTGCCGAAGGGGTGGCCATGGGAAATCTGTTCAAGGTGCTCCAGGCGCTTGGCCTTCTCGACCAGGTCGAGAAGTTGCTGGACCCACGCGATGACCCCGAGACGCTGGCCTATGCGGAGCGAAAGCTGGGATATCCATGACGGTCGTCACGCCCGTCTGGGTCTGGCTGCCGGGTCGAGACGAGCCCGTCCGGGCAGGTGACCTCGTCAACGGCAGCGGCTCACGCTTCATCTATCTTCCCGCCTATGCGAAGACCGAGGGCGCGCTGGCGCTCGACCCTGTCGAACTGCGACTCTCGCGGTCCTCCAGAGGCGTTGCTATATTGGGCCAGGATGGCCTGCCCGGCGTCGTTCGAGATGCCAAGCCAGCAGGGTACGGGGAAGACCGCCTCAAGGCGATTCACGGCGACAACCTGGATGTGCTGCAACTGCTCGAACTCGGAGTTCCCGACGGCGTTGGCGCCATCGAGGCCTGCAATGACATCGAGAGAAAGCTGCAATGGCGCCCCAAAGGCCTGGCAGACCTGCAACGGCTCACCACGGATCTTGAAGTGCACGAACCTTCAAGCCGAGCGTTGCGTCGTCTGAACGATGACCTGGATACGAGCGCGGGAGGCGAACGCCCCAAGGCGACCCTGGTCGACGACGGACGCCTGTGGCTCGTCAAGATGCAGGCTCGCGGCGACAGGCAGGCCATGCCTGCGCGCGAGTTCGTGACGATGCGCCTGGCCAGTCAGGCCGGGCTCCACGTGGCGCCAGTGAGACTGCATACCTTCGGTGCTCACCAGGGTTTGCTGGTCGAGCGCTTCGACAGGGAAGGCGATCCGTTCAAGCCCGTGCGAAAGCTCTATGCCAGCGCTCATACGGTCCTGCGGCTGCGCCTCGATGCCGTCAGGGGTGACCCGGAGCGCTCCTACCTGGGATTGGCGGATCGACTGAGGATCTGGACGAACGACGGTGCGGACGACTATCGCGAGCGCCTGGGTGAGCAATTGACCGAGTTGTGGAAGCGGATGGCCTTCAATGCGTTGGTGGGAAACACCGATGATCATGCGCTGAACACCGGCCTGCTCCTTGATCGAGCGGTCGACAACAGCGATCGCATGGCCTGGCGCTTGTCGCCGGCCTTCGATATCACGCCCAACATGACGAGCCTGCCACGAAGCATCGAAGAAGGACCCAACCTGGCACTCGCCACGGGCACCGACGGCCGCACTGGCACAAGCGTTGCGCGGCTCATCGACGCGGCCCACCGGATGGGGCTCGATCGCGACGACGCGAAGACATGGCTGACGGACACCGCCACGCGCATTGCCCAGCAGTGGGAGGCCATGTTGCGAGCCGCGGCCGCTCCCGTCGTCGAAGACCCGGCTCGCATGAACCGGCTCGTGGACGATGTTCGACCGTCGTTCGCGTATGCGCAATGGCTGGCGCTGCGAACGCCGGCGATCTGATCGCAGCACGGTGTCCTCGTTCAGGCAAGGATCACGGGCGACTCCCTACAATGCCGAATGTCCAAGATCGACGTACGAATCCACGGCAGCGGCATCGTCGGCCGGGCGCTGGCCCTGAAGCTTGCGCGACAGGGCCTGTCGGCGGGCATCGACCCACGTCCTGCCGCGCCACTCGGTGGCGAACAGCGCGCCGACGTGCGCGCCTACGCGCTCAACGCGGCCTCGGTGGCGCTGTTGAGCGAGCTCAAGGTCTGGGACGGCATGGCGCCCGACGCGCGCACGGCCGTCTACGACATGCGCATCGCCGGCGACGGCCAGGGCGCGCTGGCCTTCTCGGCCTGGCAACAGACGGTGCCGGCGTTGGCCTGGATCGTCGACGCGGCCGAGCTGGAGGCGGTGCTCGAGACGGCCATCCGCTTCGCGCCGGCGGTGCCCACCGTCGATGCCGACGCCAAGGCGCCGCTCACCGTCATTGCCGAGGGCAAGGCCGCCGCCGCGCGCGACAAGCTGGGCGTCGCGTTCGAGCGCCATGCCTACGGCCACAGCGCGCTGGCCGCGCGTGTCGTGTCCGATGTCGGTCACGCCGGCGTCGCCCGCCAATGGTTCCGCGCCCCCGACGTGCTGGCGTTGCTGCCCTTCGACCGGCCGCCGCCTGAACACTCGTACGGCATCGTCTGGTCGATGCCGCAGGCCGAGGCCGAGCGCCTGGCGCAGGCGGGCGACGACGAGTTCGACGCGGCGCTGGCCGCGGCCACCGGCGGCGCCGCGGGCACGCTTCGCGTGCAGGGCGCGCGCGCCACATGGCCGTTGATGCAGGCCGGCGCCACCGAGGTGGTGGGCCCGGGCTGGGTGCTGGTGGGCGACGCCGCCCACGTCATCCACCCGCTGGCGGGCCAGGGCCTGAACCTGGGCCTGGGCGACGTCGAGGCGCTGGCCAAGGTGATCGCCGGACGAGAAAGCTGGCGCGCCCTGGGCGACGAGGCGCTGTTGCGCCGCTACGCCCGTGCCCGGCTGTGGCCCACGCGCGCGATGGCCGGCGCGGTCGACGGCCTTTGGCAGCTGTTCTCCACGTCCGCGCCGGGCCTGCGCGAGTTGCGCAACCACGGCATGACGCTGGTCGACCAGCTCGGTCCCCTCAAACGCTTCCTCGTTTCGCGCGCCCTGGGCTCGTGAACGATTCTTTCGAGACTTCCATGAACACGTTCGCGCGCGCCCTGCGCCTCCTCGCCGCCGGCGCTCTCGCGCTGGCCTGCGCCGCCGCCTGGTCCGACGAGGCCGCCATCCGCAAGAACTGGCTCCTGCGCAACCCGAAGGGCCCGCCGATCGACGAGGTGACGAAGACGCCCATCGCGGGGCTGTACGAACTGCGCGTGGACAAGGAGCTCATCTACTCCGACGAGCAGGGCAACTACCTGATCTTCCCGTCGCGCGACCAGACCGACGGCCACCTGCTGGACGCCCGCACCAAGACCGACCTGACCGAGCAGCGGCTCGCGAAGATGATGGCGCAGGACATCCCCAAGCTGCCCTACGGCGACGCGCTGATGATCAAGCAGGGCAACGGATCGCGCCGCATGATCGTGTTCGAGGATCCGAACTGCCACTACTGCAGGGACGCCGAGCGCAACTTCGCGTCGCTGAAGGACGTCACGATCTACACGTTCCTCATCCCCATCCTGGGCGACGACTCGGTGGCGAAGTCGCGCACCATCTGGTGCTCCAGGAACAACGCGCAGGTGTGGCGCACGTGGATGCTGCAGGGCGAGATGCCGCCGCGCCCGATGGGCACGTGCGACCTCGCCCCCCTCAAGCGAAACCTCGAGCTGGCCGCGCGCTATCACCTCAACTACACCCCGGCCATCATCTTCGACGACGGTTCGCGTTTCGCTGGCAACACCGACGTCGACAAGCTGAGCAAGCGCCTCGACGAGGTGGCGGCCGCCCGCAAGGGCTGGCGCCTCCGCATACGACGTGCCGTCTCCCGCTCGACGGGAGATTTTCCGGCGCGAGGTGTGAGAAGGGAACGAATCCGCGCCACTGGCCGGCCGGGCCCCTTCAGTTCGGGCGCGGCGCGCCGTTAAATGTTCAGGCAAGCGGTTTCCAAAGGGGAAGCCGCGCCGGCGTGCTTTCGGCGCCGGCCAACCGCGCGCGCTCCGGGCGCCTAGAACAGGGACAACGTCCATGAACAGAAGGACGATGCTGGCGACGCTCGCCGCCCTGGCCTGCGTGGCGGGCGGCGCCGTTGCAGCCGCCGATGACCACGTGGCACTCGTCAAGAACGTCACCGGTCAGGTGAAGATCGAGCGCAACGGCGAACTGCTGGTGGCCGCGCCCGGCACGACGTTGTTCGTCGCCGACCGCCTGCATGCCGCGGCGGGCGCAACCGCGGGCATCCTCTTCAAGGACGGCACCGCGCTGACGCTGGGCTCGAATGCCGATCTCCAGGTGCGCGACTACGTGTTCAACCCGGCCGAGGCGCGGTACGCGTTCTCGGTCTACCTGGCCCATGGCAGCGCCATCTACGCGTCGGGCAAGATCGGCAAGCTCTCGCCCGAGTCGGTGAAGGTGGGCACGCCCACGTCCACCGTCGGGGTGCGAGGCACGCGATTCATCATCCAGGCCGATTGACACCATGTCCGGGTTTCGACGCGCGTCCGCCGGCCTGGCGGCCGCGATCTGCTGCGTTGCCTTCCTGTCGAGCGGATGCGCCTCGCTCGGCGGCGGCCGCACCACCGTGATCCTGCTGCCCGACGAGGACGGCCACGTGGGCGCCGTGTCCGTCACGAGCGCCGGCGGCTCGCGCCCGCTGGACGCGGCGTATGCGCAGGTGACCGTGAGCGGCGTCAAGGCGTCGCCCGCACCGCCGGCCGCGCTCGGCCGCGCGGCCGTGGAGAAGTCGTACGACGAACTCCTGCGCGCCCAGCCCGTCCGGGCGCGCAGCTTCACGCTGAACTTCCTGCTCGACAGCACCACGCTCACCGGCGAATCGAAGGCTCTGCTGCCCGAGGTGCTGCGCGCCGCGCGCGAGCGTGCCCCCACCGAGATCACGGTGTTCGGCCACGCCGACGCCAGTGGCAGCGAACTGCACAACACCCGGCTGTCGTCGGATCGGGCGCGGGCGGTGGCGGCGCTGCTTCGCAAGGCCGACCCGACGATGGTCGACATCGACGTGCAGTGGTTCGGCGATCGCCAGCCGCTGGTGCGCTCCGAAGCGCGCGAGCCGCGCAACCGGCGGGTCGAGATCCAGATCCTCTGATGACGCTGCACACCGCCTCCTTCAGCCGCATCCTCTCGCGGCGCAACGTCGCCACCGTGTTCCTGCTGGGCATCGGCGTTGCCGCGCTCGTGGCCGGACTGTCCGCGATGCGCGTGGGGCCGCTCGCGCGCCTGGATGACGCCTTGCTGGACGCGCTGATCGCCGCGTCGGCGCCAAGTGAGCCGGCCGCGCACGCCGTGGTGGTCGACATCGACGACGTGAGCCTGTCGGCGGTGGGGCAGTGGCCCTGGCCGCGCTACCGGATCGCGGCGCTCGTCGACAGGATCGCCGCGGCCCGGCCCACCACCATCGCGCTGGACATCCTCATGCCGGAGGATGATCGCTCGTCGATCGCCAACGTGCGCGCCACGTTCAAGCGCGACTTCGGCCTCGACATCGCCGTCGTCGGCGTGCCGCCCGGCCTGGAAGACAACGACGGCTACCTGGGCCAGGAGATGGCGCGCACCGACGCCGTCGGCTCGAGCTTCGAGTATTTCGACCACGTGACCACGGGCGCGACCCCCGGGCCGGGCCTGTCGTTCGACGGCCGCATGGACTTGCTCCAGCTGGAAGACGCGCCGGGACTGCTCGCCAACGCGCCGGCCATCGCACGCCGCACGCGCACCACCGGCTTCGTCAACATGGTCGACGAGGACGGCGTGCTGCGCCGCCTGCCGCTGCTGATCTCGCACGCCGGCGTCGTGCATCCGAGCCTGGCGCTGGCCGCCGCGATGCACACGGCGGGCGTGGCGTCGGGCACGGTGGTGTCCGGACGCGACGGCCCCGTGCTGCGGGTGGGCGCGCACGCCATCCCGATCGACGCCCGGGGCCGCGCCACGCTGCGCCTGCGTGCCGACCCGCAGCGCTACGCCGGCCTGTCGGCGCTGGACGTGATGAACGGGCGCTTCGACCCGGCCATGCTGCGCGGCAAGACCGTGATCCTGGGCACCTCGGCGGCCGGCCTCAACGACCTGCACAACACGGCGGTCGACCCGCGCTTTCCAGGCCTGAAGATCCAGTCCGCGATGGTGGACAACCTGTTGCAGGACGACGCGGTGCGCGTGCCCGGCTGGACGCCGCTGGCCGTGGCCGGCGCCTGCCTGGCGGCGGGCGCGCTGATGGCCGCGATGTTCGCGAGCGGCGGGGGCGTGTTCGCCGTGTCGGTGGGCAGCGCGCTGCTGGCGGCGCTCCTCGCGCTTGGCAGCGTGGCGCTGTTCGCACGCGCCGGACTGTTCGTGTCGTGCAGCGCGCCGCTGATCGTGGTGGCCGTCTCGTTCGTCACCCTGTTCATGGCCCGCTACGCGGTCGAGAAACGGCGCGCCAGCAACTGGCTGCGCCAGCTGGAGAACGCGCGCCAGATCACCATCGAATCGATGGCCTCGGTGGCCGAGACGCGCGACCCCGAGACGGGCGCGCACATCAAGCGCACGCAGAACTACGTGCGCGCCATCGCGCGCGAGCTGGCGCGCGACGGCCACTACCTGGACGTGCTGACGCCGGAGTACATCGAGCTGCTGTACATCTCGGCGCCGCTGCACGACATCGGCAAGGTAGGCGTGCCCGACCACATCCTGCTCAAGCCGGGCCGCCTGACGCCCGACGAGATGGAGATCATGAAGCAGCACGCCGAGTTCGGGCGCCGGATCATCGTCAGCACGGCGCAGCACATCGACGGCGACAACTTCCTGCAGATCGCGGGCGAGATCGCGGCCACGCACCACGAGCGCTGGGACGGCGGCGGCTACCCCGTGGGCCTGCGCGGGGCGGCGATCCCGCTGTCGGGCCGCATCATGGCCGTGGCCGACATCTACGACGCCTTGATCAGCCGGCGCTGCTACAAGGAGCCGTACACCCACGAGCACTCCACCCGGATCATGCGCGACCTGCGCGAGAAGACGTTCGACCCGGTGGTGATCGACGCGTTCTTCCGCATCGAGGCGCAGATCCTGGACATCGCCGAGCGCTACCGCGACGAGCAGGAGCAGGCAGCGCCGCCCGCGGCCGCCGCGGTGCCGGTGCCGGTGCCGCTGCCGGTGCCGGTGCCGGCACCCGAATCCGTGTCCGCCTGAGGCCGCGCCCGGCCCGGTGCCGGCGAACGCGCCACAATGCGGGGACGACACAGAAATGCCTGTCGCGTAGCGCGAGGGGCCCTCTTTCCGAATGATCCATTACCGAATCGAGGTCGCCGACCCGGCGGCCCACCTGTTCAAGGTCACGCTGACCATCGCCGACCCGGCGCCTGAACAGCCGCTTAGCCTGCCCGTGTGGATCCCGGGGAGCTACATGGTGCGCGAGTTCTCGCGCCATCTCAGCCGCCTCGAGGCACGCCAGGGCACGCAGCCACGCGAGCTGGTGCAGCTGGCCAAGGATCGCTGGAGCGTGGCCACCTCGGGCCGCGCCGCGCTGGTCGTCACGTACTTCGCCTATGCGTTCGACGCCTCGGTGCGCACCGCCTGGCTCACCGACGACCGCGGCTTCTTCAATACCACCAGCCTGTGCCTGGCGGTGGGCGGCCGCACCGACGAGCCGCACCGGGTGGAGCTGCACAAGCTGCCCGCGGGCTGGGACGTGGCCACGGGCATGACCCGCGTCGACGCGGGCGTGAAGGCCGCGAAGGGCGCGAAGGGCAAGCCGGCGCGCACGCAGGTGTTCGAGTCGGCCGACTACGACGAGCTCGCCGACCACCCGTTCGAGCTGGGCGCGTTCTGGCGCGGCGAGTTCACGGCGGGCGGCGTCGTGCACGAGTTCGTGGTCAGCGGCGCGTGGCCGCAGTTCGACGGCGCGCGCCTGCTGGCCGACACCAAGCGCATCTGCGACGAGGAGATCCGCCTCTGGCACGTCGGCGGCAAGCCGCCGTTCGAGCGCTACGTGTTCATGCTGTACGCCACCGAGGACGGCTACGGCGGTCTCGAGCACCGCGCCAGCACCGCGCTCATCGCGTCGCGCAAGGATCTCCCGCGCCTGGGCGTGGCGGGCACCAGCGACGGCTACGTCACGCTGCTGGGCCTGATCAGCCACGAGTACTTCCACACCTGGAACGTGAAGCGCCTGAAGCCGGCCGAGTTCCTGCCCTACGACTTCACGCAGGAGAACTACACCGAGCTGCTGTGGTTCTTCGAGGGCTTCACGTCGTACTACGACGACATCTTCCTGCTGCGCAGCGGCCTCATCGACGCCGCGCGCTACGTCAAGCTCATCGGCCGCACCGTCAACGGCGTGCGCCAGTCGCCCGGCCAGCACGTGCAGAGCGTGGCCGAGTCCAGCTTCGACGCGTGGATCAAGTACTACCGCAGCGACGAGAACACGCCCAACGCCACCGTCAGCTACTACACCAAGGGCTCGCTGGTGGCGCTGCGCCTCGACCTCGCGCTGCGCGCCGGCGGCAAGGCCACGCTGGACGACGTGATGCGCGCGCTGTGGCACGAGGCCCCTTGCGGCGCGGTCACCGAGGCGTTGATCCTCAAGACGGTGGCCCGCCTGGGCGGCAAGGCCCTGGCGGCCGAGCTGCGCGACTGGGTGCACCAGCGCGGCGAGCTCGACGTGCTGGCGGCGCTGGCGCGCGTGGGCATCGAGCCCGAGCCGGAGAACCTCACGCTGGCCACCGAGCTGGGCGTGCGGGTGTCCGAAGGCCCGATCACCGGCGTGCAGGTGAAGGCCGTGCTCGCCGGCGGCGTCGGATCCGCGGCGGGCCTGTCGGCCGGCGACGAGATCCTGGCCGTCGATGGCTGGCGCGTGCGCCGGCTCGACGAGGCGCTGGCGTGGATCCGCACCGGCGCGGCCTTCGAGCTGCTGGTCGTGCGCCAGCAGCGCGTGCGCACCCTGCGCGTGGCCGATCGATCGGCCGCGCAACGCGGCGACGCGCAGTCGCGCGGCCTCCGGCTGAGCGCCAACCCCAACGCCGCCACGCTGGGTCGCCGCAACGGCTGGCTCGGAAAGTAGCGTGCGTTCGCCCTGGCGCGAGTCCCGGCGGCGTCGCGTCGCCTGGTTCGGGCTGATCGCGGCGGTGGTGCTCGCGCACCTGTTCTTCGCGCTGCGCGTGCTGTCCAGCGTCATCGGATGGAACAGCGCCGCGCAGCCGCGACGCATCGAGATCACCTTCGAACGCCGGCTCGCGCCCTCCGAGCCGCCCGCCGCCGTGGCGGTCGTGGC
>JACMOG010000336.1 GCA_014378125.1 Vitreoscilla sp.
CCCGCGCCGCCCGCCTCGCCTCCGAAGTTCCATGCCGGCGGCCTCGTCAACGGCGCGGTCGTCCTGGGGCTGCTGTACTTCGGGCGCGAGGTGCTGGTGCCGATCACGCTGGCCGTCATCCTGAGCCTGCTGATCGCGCCGCTGGTGCGCAAGCTGCGCCGCGTCGTGCGCTCGCAGGTGACGGCCGTGCTGGGCGCGGTCTTCGTGCTCACGATCCTGGCGGGCGGGCTGGCCACGGTCATCGTCTCGCAGGTGGTCGCGATGGCCGAGGGGCAGCCGCAGAACGAATCGACGATCCGCGACAAGATGCAGACGGTGCAGAGCATCACGCTCGGCCGGGTGATGCAGGGCGAGGCGGGTCGCATGATGACCCGGCTGGGCCAGCACGCCGCGGCGGCGTCAACGCCCGAGCGTGCCACGCTGCAGGGCGCGCCGCTGACGGCGTCGGGCGCGGTGCCGGTGGAGGTGCGGCCGCGACCGCAGACGCCGGTGGAGGTGATCTCGCACCTGTTCTCCTCGATCTGGGGCCCGCTGGGCCGCGCCAGCATCGTGCTGATCGTGATGGTGTTCGTGCTGCTGGAGCACGAAGCGCTGCGCGACCGCTTCATCCGGCTGCTGGGCGGCTCCGACCTGCGCCGCTCCACGCAGGCCTTCAACGACGCGGGCGAGCGGCTGTCGCGCTTCTTCGTCTCGCAGCTGGCGGTCAACGTGGGCGTGGGCGTGGCCGTCTGGCTGGGCCTGATGCTGGTGGGACTGCCGCACGCGCTGCTGTGGGCGGTGCTCACGGCGCTGTTGCGGTTCGTGCCCTACGTGGGTGTGTTCGTCGCCGCGGGCAGCGCCGCGCTCATGTCGGCCGCGGTCGACCCCGGCTGGACGCTCACGCTGGAGGGGCTGGGCCTGTTCGCCGCGGTCGAACTGCTGTCGTCGCAGGTGGTGGAACCCCAGCTGTACGGCCACAGCACGGGGCTGTCGCCGTTGTCGGTGGTGGTGGCGGCCATCTTCTGGAGCTGGATCTGGGGGCCCATCGGCCTGCTGGTGTCCACGCCGCTGACGCTGTGCCTGGTGGTGGCCGGCCGCCACCTCAAGGCCCTGGCCTTCCTCGACGTGCTGCTGGGCGACACGCCCGCGCTGTCGATGTCGGAAAGCTTCTACCAGCGCGCGATCTCTGGCGACCACGAGGAGATCGTGGTGGCGGCGCACACGTACCTCAAGCGCAAGTCGTTCGCGCGCTACTGCGACAGGATCCTGATGCCCGCGCTGCAGCTGGCCAGCGCCGACCTGGGCAAGCACAGCATCACGCCGCAGCAGCAGGCGACGGTCAAGGGCACGATCGCCCGCGTCATCGAGTCGCTGGGCACCGACGGCTGCCGACCCACCCGGCGCAGCCGCCGCGGGTCGGTGCTGGACGACACCAGCATCGGCGCGCACCTGCGCCAACAGCGCGAGAACGTCATCGGCCACTGGCAGGGCCCGCTGGTGGTGCCGCCCGGCACGGTGGCGCCGGGCCTGGGCCTGGGCTCCATGCGCGACGACCTGGTCACCGAGTTGCTGGTGCGCATCCTGCGCACGCAGGACATCGACGCGCGCCACCTGTCGCTGGACGATCTTGCCAATGGGCCGCCGCCGGGCGCGAGCATCGGCGCCGTGGCGATGCTGTTCATCGTCACCGCGGCGCCGGCCGACGAGTGGCCGCGCATCGCCGAGAGCCTGCCGGGCTTGCGCGAGCGCTACGGTGACGCGGTCTTCGTGGGCCTGCTGTCGGAGGGCGAGTTCGCTCCTGCGGACGAGGCGTTGGACCTCGTCGTGCGCTCGTTCGAAGAGGCCTCCGCCGAGGCCGCCGTCCGTTACAGCAAGACACCAGCCGCTTGACGCGCGCGTGCGAAATCGCCGCTCGAATGCGGTTGACAGGGCATCGCCGGCTGGGCGCGGCGGGGGCAAACCGGCGATACTGAGGCGAGCCAATCCCCGCACCCTCGGCTGCCGCGCGGCAGCACCGGAACCTTCGAATGTCCGCACGCAAATCCGGTCCGATCGACTACAACTCGCTGCCCGACATGCTGCGCCCGCTGGCCGAGCGCAGCGAGATCCGCCGCTTCCGCAAGGGCGCGCTGGTGCTCGACGAAGGCGATCGCGGCGACGCGCTGCTCATCATCCTGGCCGGCGAGCTGCGCGCCTTCACCGGCAGCGACACCGGCCGCCACGTCACCTACGGACTGTTCGGCCCGGGCGACTACCTCGGCGAGATGGGACTCGACGGCGGCGCCCGCATGGCCAGCGTCGAGGCGCTGTCCGACACCACCTGCGCCTACGTCGAGAAGGCCACGCTGACGCAGTACATCGGCGAGCGTCCGCAGTTCGCGTTCGAGCTCATCGCCAAGGTGATCCAGCGCGCCCGGGTGGCCACGCTGGCCGCCAGCCAGTACGCGCTCAACGACGCCTACGGCCGGCTCAAGCGCTGGCTCGATGCGGTGGCGCAGGCGCAGTTCGACGGCACGCGCCTGGTGCGCGAGCCGCTGGCCGAGATCGATCTCCCGCAGCGCCTGGGCTGCTCGCAGGAGATGGCCGGCAGCATCCTGCGCGACCTCGAGCACGCGGCCATCATCTCGATGGAGGATGGGCGCCTGCGCGTCCTGCGCGAGCTTCCCTCGCACTGGTAGGGGTCTGGCCCCGCAGGGGCCCGACCCCTACGGTCAGCTCAGGAACAGCTTGTAGACCGGGTTGTCGGTCTCTTCCACCCACGGGAACGCGAGCGTGGCCAGGAAGGTGGCGAGCGCCTTCGCGTCCTTGGTCGGCACCACCAGGCCCACCAGGATGCGGCCGTAGTCGGCGCCCTGGTTGCGGTAGTGGAACAGCGTGATGTTCCAGTCCGGGTGCATCGAGTTCAGGAAGCGCATCAGCGCGCCCGGGCGCTCGGGGAACTCGAAGCGGAACAGGCGTTCGCCGGCGGCCAGTTCGCTGCGCCCGCCCACCATGTGGCGGACGTGTTCCTTGGCCAGCTCGTCGCCGGTCAGGTTGGCGGTGGGAAAGCCGTGGCGCTCGAAGTGGCGGGCGATCTTCTCGGCCTCGTCGCGCTTCGCGATGGAGATGCCCACGAACACGTGCGCCTTGTCGGCGTGCGAGATGCGGTAGTTGAACTCGGTGACCTGGCGCGGCGCGCTGCCCGGTGGCCCGATGAGCTCGCAGAAGCGGCGGAAGCTGCCGCGCTCCTCGGGCACCGTCACCGCGTAGAGCGCCTCGCGCTGCTCGCCGAACTCGGCGCGCTCGGCCACGAAGCGCAGGCGGTCGAAGTTCATGTTCGCGCCGCAGGTGATGGCCACGAACGTCTTGCCCTTGAGCTTGTGGGTCTCGACGTACTGCTTGATCGCGGCCACGCCCAGCGCGCCGGCGGGCTCGAGGATGCTGCGGGTGTCCTGGAACACGTCCTTGATGGCGGCGCAGGCGGCGTCGGTGTCCACCGTCATGAACTCGTCGACCAGCGCGCGCGTGATGCGGAAGGTCTCGGCGCCCACCAGCTTCACCGCCGTGCCGTCGGAAAACAGGCCCACGTCGGTGAGCGTGACGCGCCTGCCCTTGCGCACGGACTGGATCATCGGGTCGGAGTTGGCCGCCTGCACGCCGATGACCTTCACCTCGGGCCGCAGCGCCTTGATGTAGGCCGCCACGCCGGAGATGAGGCCGCCGCCGCCGATGGCCACGAACACCGCGTCGATGGGGCCCTGGTGCTGGCGCAGCACCTCCATGGCGACGGTGCCCTGGCCGGCGATCACGTCGGGATCGTCGAACGGATGCACGAAGGTCAGGTTCTGGTCCTTCTCGATCTCCAGCGCGTGGCCGTAGGCGTCGGAGTAGCTGTCGCCGTGCAGCACCACCTCGCCGCCCAACGCGTGTACCGCGTCGA
>JACMOG010000028.1 GCA_014378125.1 Vitreoscilla sp.
CGGGCAGCGAGTTCCTTGCCGGTGCCCGTCTCGCCGGTGATCAGCACGGCGGCACGCGTCGGCCCGACCTGGCGGATCTGCTCGTACACGCGCTGCATCGCCGCGCCGTTGCCGAAGAACCCGCTGCCGGGTGGCGATGCCTGTTCGCGCAGGTAGTCGTTCTCCAGCTTGAGGCGCTCGCGCGAAAGCACCCGCTCGATCGACAACTCGAGCACCTCCATGTCGAACGGCCTGAGCAGGTAGTCCTGCGCGCCGAGCTTCATCGCCTCCACCGCCGACGCGATGGAGCCCTGCGCCGTCATCACGATGGTGGGCGTGTTCATCGAGCGGCTCGCCATGCCCCGAAGCAGCTCGATGCCATCCACCACGGGCATGCGCAGGTCGGTGAGCACGAGCTCGACCTTCTCTCGCTCGAGCAGCGCCAACGCCTGCGCGCCGTCGCACGCCGTGAGCACGCGGTGGCCCAGCTGCCGGAGCATGATCTCCAGCACGCGGCGCATGTTGGATTCGTCGTCGACGACAAGAACCGTGACCGCGCTCATCGTGGTGCTCCTGAAGCTTCCGCGTCGAGCGGAAGCGAGATGGTGAATCGTGCGCCGTTCCATCGGCTTCGGCCGACCTGGATGGAACCGGCGTGCGCGGCGACGATCTGGCGGACCACCGCGAGACCCAGCCCGATGCCGCTTGCTCGCCGCGAGACGAACGGTTCGAAGATGGTGGACTCCAGCTCGGGCGGAACGCCCGGGCCGTCGTCCTCGCAGAGGATCAGGACGGCGTCCGGCGCATCGGAAGTCGACAGCGCGACCCGCCCCGTGGGGCCGGCCGCCTCGCAGGCATTGCCCAGCAGGTTGAAGAGCACCTGCTTCAGTTGTTCGGGATCGCCGACGATGTGAACCGACGTCGCCGCCAGCCCCAGGATCACGGACGGCTGCCCCGGCATCTCGCCGGCGCGCTTGAGCTCGTGCATCTGCACGCAGCTGGCGATCAGCTCGTGGAGGTCCACGTCCATCGGATGCAGTCGGGGCGGGCGAGCGGTATCGAGCAGGGTCGACACCAGCCTGTTCAAACGCTCCGTTTCCGACTCGATGAACCGCATGAGCTCCAGGCCCTCGGCGCCCAGGCCCGGATTGCGCATCAGTATCTGCGCGGAGGATCGCAGGATCCCCAGCGGCGTCCGCACCTCGTGCGCCAGCACGGCACCCAATTCGCCCAGCATCGCCATCTTCGACGTGCGAACGAGCTCCGCCCTGGATGCGTCCAGCGAATGGATCATCTCGTCGTAGGCCTGCGAGAGCACGCGCACCTCCGTGATCAGCGAGTTCGGCACGCCGTCCGCTGGCGTCGGCGTGCCGGCGCGATGGCGGCGCGTCCGCTCGGTGAGCGAGGCGATGGGGCGCGCCATCGTCGAGGCCACCCAGGTCGCCGCGGCGAGCGTCGCCAGCAGGATCACCGCGAACAGGCCGGCAAAGACCACCGCCATGTGCGACACCGGCGCCAATGCCTCGTCCACGGGCTCGAAGATCATCGTGGTCCAGCCGGATCCGCCGAAGCCGGGCATGGGCAGCGACGCCGCGCGCCCGCTGAGCGCCGGTTCATCGAGCCAGGGCGACCGATCGAGGACGCCCGCGTGGGTGCTGCGCGCGATCGCCCGCGCCTGCGCGCGGCCGTGCGAGTCCGGCAGGGTGAGACGGCGCAGCTGCCGCGATCCCGCCACCCAGCGCCCGGCACTGTCGACGACGACGATCACCCGGCGATCCTGCGCTGCGGCGTCCAGCAGCCGATCGATGGGCGCGATGTCGAGCGCCAGGCGCAGTCGTGCCCGCGACGCGGCGCCGCCCGCATAGGACGACGGGATCGCCGCCTGGATGCGCAGGGGCACCTGGGCCTCGAGCGTGGCGGCGGACGGAATGGACAGCGTCGCGGCATCGCCGCCAAGCAGGGTCTCCACCGAGACCTGCGCGGGATCGATGGCGGACGCGGTCATCCCGATGCGGGCGGCCACGGAGCTCGCGAGGATGCGGTCGTTGCCGTCGATGCAATCCAGTTCCGCGTAGACGTCGCCATAGCCGTCGTGCAGGCCGACCAGGTAGTTGCTGACGCGCTTGTCGACGTCGCCCAGGCGCAGGTCTTCCATCAGCTCGGAGCGGCGCCAGACAATGGCGTTCTCGAAGCGCTCGAACAGCATCTGGTCGATGTCCGACTGGACCGCGTGCGCCTGGATGGCGAGGTTGTGCTGGATCTCGCGCGTCATCGCGTCGCGGGTCCGGGCGAACGACAGCCACGACAGCGCGGCGCTTGGCAAGAGGCCCAGCAGGACGAAGGCGAGCAGCAGGATACGTCGAAGCGTCAAGGCAATGGGGCAAGCAGGTGGGTGGATGATGTCGGCTGGCATGATCTTTGCGCAAAAGACTGCCGCCGAGTTCTTCGGCGCGGCTGCGCGAGGGCGCCAGGAACTGAAGGTGATGAACCGATATCGACTTTCTTCATGCGCAAGTTTCGCGCCATCTGCCCGGCGCCGCTGGCGCGCCTGGATGGTGGCGGCGTCGGCGGTCGCCGTCGAGGCGATGTTCGCAGCGGGATCCGCACACGCCGCGGAGCCCATCGCGGAGACCCCCACGGCCGAGGCCATCGCGGACGCGCCCCCGCCCGGCACCCGGCTCCTCGATGGCGTGACATTCGCAGGTTACGCCACGACGCAATTCCTGATCCCGGATGCCCGAGGCCGGGCGGCGCAGCCTCTCGACACCACCGTCGTCGACGACGATTCGCAGTCCAGCCGGCGCACGCGGCTGGATCCCAGCCACCTCAGCGGCATCGCCTGGTGGGAGCCGTCTCCGTCGTGGAAGGTGTTGGGCGAGATCGACCTGCAGGACATCGTCCAGGTTCCCGCGCATTCGAACCAGGACGGCCGGGCCTCGGAGCCCTACGTGGCGCTGGACCGCCTCTATGTCGACTACCGCGCAACCGACACTCTCAGCATCCGAGCGGGCAAGTTCCTCACGCCCATCGGGCACTGGAACCAGGAGCACTCGGATCCGCAGGTCTGGACCGTGCTTCGGCCATTGATCTCGCAGTCCGCGTTTCCCACCAACGCCACAGGCGTGATGCTGTTCGGCAGCCTGCCGGTGGGCACCCAGTGGATCGACTACCAGACCTATGCGGCCAATGGCGGCGAATGGCGTCCGAGCCCACGATCCCATCCCTTCGAAAGCGCGTTCGGCGGCCGCGTCTCCACCGCCCTCAACCCGTTCATCCAGGTCGGCCTGTCGGCCAGCCGATTCCAGCAGGAGGGACTCGGCTCGAGCCGGTTCAACCTGTTCGGCGCCGATGTCGCGCTGAACTGGCGAGGCGTGGAGATCAGCGGCGAGATCATCAAGCGACGCGGCAAGGACGCCAACGTCAGCGAGGAGCACGGCTGGTTCGCTCAGGCCGCGGTGCCGGTTGCCGCGCGGTGGTGGACCGTTGCGCGTCTCGAGCAATACCGTCGCGCAGTGGACGACTCCGAGAGCAGCACCGCCTTGCTGGGCGTGGTCTACAGGAGCGGCCGTCACTGGGTGTTCAAGGCCGAATGGGCGCAGGCGTCGGGCGGCGCCAGCGGCCTGCCATCGGGGCTCCTGTCCTCGCTGACGATGGTCTATTGATCCGGTGCCAGCACTTGTGCGCCATCTCATCTGGGCGAGGCGCCTGCGCATCGCGGGAGGCCTTTGCGCCTCGCTGGCCTGCGCCCAGGCGATGGCCACCGAGCCGGGCGGCGACGCCGCGATCGCGGTGGTGGTGGGCCACAACATGGCGCCCGCCGAACCGATCTCGCCGACGATCGTGCTCGGGATGTTCGCCAGGAAGCGGCTCTTCTGGGTCGATCACTCAGCGGTCGTGCCGGTCAACCTGACGGCGTCGCATCCGCTGCGCCGGGCGTTCTCGTCCCTCGTCTTCAAGAAGACGCCCGAGCAGCTGCAGGACTATTGGAACGACCAGTACTTCCACGGCGTGTTGCCGCCGCCCGTCCTGGCCTCGGAAGAAGCCGTGCTGCGCTTCGTCTCGACGACGCGCGGCGCCATCGGCTACGTCTCGGCGTGCAGCGTCGACTCGCGCGTGGACATCGTGGCCGTCCTCCAGCGCAGCGACGGCGGCGCGGCCTGCGCCCATTGAAGGTTGCGCCCCCGCGAGGACTTGCGGGGCCCGCAAGCGGCTGCACGCGAGTGCGCAAGTTCCTGCGGGTCTTTCTGGCGCGAATGCGCGCGTCACCTCGACGGATGCGCCGGCGCGCGCGGTCGTCGATCCGTGCGGCCAACTGGCCTGAAGCTTGCTGCTGATGGTCGACGGGCAGGCCTGTGTCTGCCGATCGACGACCGGGGAGCAGAGCCGATGAACCGACACGTGGTGCGCATCGAAGTGGAAGTGATGAGGGCCGCCACCACCGCCACGTCGCCCGGAACCGCGTCGCCGCTCGATCCGCAGGACGCGGGATCGAGTACGGTTCGCCGGCCAGGACTGGACCAATTCGTTCGCGGCCGCCCGTTGCGCCTCGCGATCTGGCTGCTGCTCGCGGGCACGCTGCTGCATCTTGCGTTGGCTGCGGGCACCGACTTGTCGCCCGACGAGGCCCACTATGCGTTGTTCGGCGCGCATCCCGACTGGAGCTACTTCGATCACCCCGCGTTGACCGGCTGGTTGCAGGAACCGTTCGTGCAGGCCGGCGGCAGCGGCCTGCCGATGCGCGTCGTTCCGATGGCCTGCTGGCTGGCGGCGGCACCGCTGCTCTTCGCGCTGTGCCATCGCCTGACGATCCACACGCAAGTCGACAGCGATTCGGCGACGCGATACGACGTCGCCTGGGTGGCGGCATTCCTGGTGCTCAGCCCGCTGATCTACCTGCTGGGCGTGGCGCTGGTGCCTGACACACTCCTGATGCCGCTGGTGCCGACCGCGATGCTCGCGACGTGGCGCCTGCGCAGCCCCCAGGCTGCACGCAACTGGCGTTGCTGGGCCACGCTGGGCGTGATTCTCGGCCTGTGCATGCTGGCCAAGTACACGGGCGTCTTCGTGGTCCTCGGCGCCGTCGCGACGCTGCTGTCGTTCCATGGACGCGCGCTCACACGCCAGCGCGGCGCCTGGCTGGCCGCGGCGCTCGTCGCGCTCATCGCCAGCCCGATCGTCGCCTGGAACGAACAGCACGACTGGATATCGCTGGCCTACCAGGGCGGCCATGTCGCGGGCGGCCAGCCGTGGCGCCTGTCCAACGCGGCACGCGCGGTCGCGTTGCAGTTGCTCCTTTTCGGTCCGTTGATTCCCGCGTGCGCGGCACGCGCCTGCGAGCGGACGCCACGCGACGTCGATCCGCAGTCCCTTCAGGCCACGCGCGATGCGCGCCGCATGGGCCTGATGTTCGGGCTGCCGGTGCTGGTGGTATTCGTCGTCCTCGCGGGACGCGGATCGTCGCTGCCTCACTGGACCATGTGCGGCTGGATCGCCCTCGTCCCGTTGGCGATCGCGGGCGCGCGCTCGCTTCGCCGCGGCACGCTCGTGGCGATGGCGATCTGGCAGGTCGCGCTGCTCGCGGGCATCGTCGGCGTGCTGGCGACCGGTGGCCCATTCGAGGAGACCGGTGCCGCCGCCGTATCTCCTGCCGGCCTGCGGGCGGCGGGAGCGCGCTTCAACCCCGTCGCCGATGTCCATGGCTGGTCGCAGGCGGCCACGCATGGCGCCGCGCTGGCGAGGCGGTACGACGCGCGCGGCCTGGCCGTCATGAACTGGTCGTTGGCGAGCAGGCTGGCCTGGTATGCGCGGCCGTTGCCCGTGTTCGTGGCGCCGCCCCGGCTCGACCAGTTCCAGCTGTGGTTCGGGGCCTTGCGGCGCGGCGACAGCGCCATCGTGGTGGACTGGTCGGGAATGCCCCTGCCCGTTCCCGTCGGACCGACGGGCTTCGCGCGTTGCACCGGCCTCGACCAAATTGCCACCGTCGAGAATGGGCGGCAGCTGGCGCATTTCAATTTCCTGCTTTGCCGGGATTGGTCCGGAACCTCGCAATCGCCGTCCGCCGCAGATATTTCAGGCGTCCGCTGAATACTCGAATATAAATACTCCGGTGACACGCCATCGACAACTGCGGAAAAATACTGAACTTGGTTGCAGGCAACACTCCGCAACAGATTGAAGTAGCCCGCAGATAGAGGCGCGAATATCAGGAATTCATATTTACCGCTCAACCTGAACGCTCCGTCATCGATAACCGGTACATTACGATTCGAATATAGATTGAAGCGTACTGCAAACAGCGACGTCAACCCTCAGCGGATTTCAATCTCATACTGGAATCATCATGACCCTGTCGATCAACACCAATATCAACTCGATCGGCGC
>JACMOG010000337.1 GCA_014378125.1 Vitreoscilla sp.
CGGTGCGATGATCGGCTCGCCGCTGGCTGCGATGCTCATGAAGAACTTCGCCACCCCCACCGACGTCGGCGTGATGCAGACCTTCCTGGTGATGGCGGCCATCTACTTCGTGTTCATGATGGGCGGGGCGCTCGGCTTCCGCGTGCCGGTGTCCGGCTGGAAGCCTGAAGGCTGGACGCCGCCGGCTACCACGGCCGCCGACGCGATGATCACGCGCGGCCACGTGCACGTGAAGAGGATCTGGGGTATCCCGCAGTTCTGGCTGGTGTGGCTGGTGCTTTGCATGAACGTGTCCGCCGGCATCGGCGTGCTCGGCCTCGCCAGTCCGATGCTGCAGGAGATCTTCGGTGGCCACCTGCTGGGCCTCGACAAGAAGTTCGGTGAACTGGATCCCGGGCAACTGAAGGCCATCGCGGGTATCGCCGCCGGCTTCGCCGCGTTGCTGAGCCTGTTCAACATCGGCGGCCGCTTCTTCTGGGCCAGTCTGTCCGACAAGCTGGGCCGCAAGACCACGTACTTCGTGTTCTTCGTGCTCGGCGCCCTGCTGTACGCCAGCCTGCCCAGCAGCGCTGCGGCCGGCGCCAAGCTGGCCTTCGTGGGCGCGGTGGGCATCATCGTCAGCATGTACGGTGGCGGCTTCGCCACGGTGCCCGCCTACCTGTCCGACCTGTTCGGAACACAGATGGTGGGCGCCATCCACGGCCGCCTGCTGACCGCCTGGTCCACCGCCGGCATCCTGGGCCCGGTGGTCGTCAACTACATGCGCGACTACCAGCTGGGCCTGGGCATTCCGCGTGAGCAGGTCTACAACCAGACCATGTACATCCTGGTGGGCTTTCTCGTGGTCGGCTTCATCGCCAACATGCTCGTGAAGCCGGTCGACCCCAAGTACTTCATGACCGAACCTGAGCTCGCCGAAGAGCGCCGCCTGGCGCACGATCGCGCCGCCGCCAACGCGGTGGGCGGCGTGTCGGGCGGCACCCGCGAGACCAGCACCGCCACCTTGGTGCTGGCCTGGGCGGCGGTCGGCATCCCGCTGGCCTGGGGCGTCTACATGACGCTCATCAATGCAGCGAAGTTCTTCAATTGACGACCTGAGGGGCATGCCCCGAGGGACCGCACCACGGGCGCCTGCCGGCCCCGTGGCGTCGGCCTCCGAGCGCGCGCTGCTCGCGCAGGCACTCGCGCTCGCGTTGCCGGACGTTCCGGCCGAGGTTCCGGGCGGCAGCGCCTCCGCGCTGTTGCCCGTCCTCCATCACATCCAGGACGCGCTGGGCTTCGTGCCGCAAGCGCTCGTCCCCGAGATCGCCGTCGCCCTGAGCCTGTCGCGGGCCGAGGTGCACGGCGTGCTCACTTATTACCACCACTTCCGCAGCGCCCCCGCGGGCCGCCACGTGGTGCAGATCTGCCAGGCCGAGGCCTGTCGCGCCAACGGCGCCGAGGCCTTGATGGCCCATGCGAGCGCGCGGCTCGCCTGTGCGCCCGGCCACACGCGCGCCGACGGCGCCGTCACGCTCGAACCCGTCTATTGCCTGGGGCTGTGCGCCACCGGGCCGTCGGCCAGGGTCGACGACAAGCTTCGCGCGCGGGTGTCCGCGGCGACGGTCGACGACTGGGCGGACCGCTTCGAAAGCGACGACTCATGACTTCACCGACGGTCTGGATCCCCTGCGACGCGGCGGCCCTGGCCGCCAGAGCGGACGAAGTCGCGGACGCGCTGATCGCCGCCGGAAAGGGCCTTGCCGAACGGGGTCTGGCCCCGAGGGGCCAGACCCCTTTGCTCATACGCAACGGCTCGCGCGGAATGCTTTGGATCGAGCCGCTGCTCGAGGTGGCCACGCCCTTGGGCCGCGTGGCCTTCGGCCCGGTGCAGCCGTCCGATGTCCCCGATCTCGTGGCCCGCGGCCTGCTCGACGACACCACCGTCACGTTGGGCATTTCGGAGGCGCTCGCGGCCCATCCGCTGCACCTGGGCCTCACCGAGCAAATGCCGTACTTCTCCCGCCAGCAACGCATCACCTTCGCCCGCGTGGGCGTCACCGACCCGCTGTCGCTGGACGACTACGCGGCGCACGGCGGCTGGGTCGGCCTGGACAAGGCGCTCGCCATGGCGCCCTCGGCCGTCGTCGGCGAGGTGCTCGAATCCGGCCTGCGCGGCCGCGGCGGCGCCGCCTTCCCGGCCGGCATCAAGTGGAAGACCGTGGCCGCGGCCGTGGCGCCGCGCAAGGCCATCGTGTGCAACGCCGACGAGGGCGACTCCGGCACCTTCTCCGACCGCATGCTGATGGAGGGCGACCCGTACTGCCTGATCGAAGGCATGGCGATCGCCGCGGTCGCGGTGGGCGCGACCTACGGCGTGATCTACATCCGCTCCGAATACCCGCACGCCGAGGCCACGCTGCGCGAGGCCATCGCGCGCGCGACGGCCGCCGGCCACATCGGCGCGGCGCTGCGCGGCACGGGCCCCGAGTTCAAGCTCGACGTGCGCCGCGGCGCCGGCTCCTACGTGTGCGGCGAGGAGACGGCATTGCTCGAAAGCATCGAGGGCCGGCGCGGCGTGGTGCGCGCCAAGCCGCCTCTGCCCGCGCTGCATGGGCTGTTCGGCTGGCCCACCGTGATCAACAACGTGATCACGCTGGCCAGCGTGCCGCGCATCCTGGCCGACGGCGCGCAGGCGTACCACGCGTTCGGCGCGGGACGTTCGCGCGGCACGCTGCCGTTCCAGCTCGCGGGCAACCTCAAGCAGGGCGGTCTGGTGGAAGCGCCGTTCGGCGTCACGCTCCGCGAGCTGCTGTTCGACTTCGGCGGCGGCTCGCGTTCCGGCCGGCCCCTCAAGGCGGTGCAGATGGGCGGCCCGCTGGGCGCCTACGTGCCCGAGGCACAGTGGGACGTGCCGATCGACTACGAGGCCTGTGCCGCGATCGGCGCCACCGTGGGCCACGGCGGCATCGTGGCCCACGACGACACGGCCAACCTGGCGGGGCTGGCGCGCTACGCGTTCGAGTTCTGCGCCATCGAGTCGTGCGGCAAGTGCACGCCGTGCCGCATCGGATCCACACGCGGCGTGGAGGTGGTGGAACGATTGGTGGCCGCGCCGGTCTCACAGAAGGCGGCCCACGAGGAATTGCTGCGCGACCTGTGCGACACGATGGTGTCCGGCAGCCTGTGCGCCATGGGGGGCATGACCCCGTTCCCCGTGTTGTCGGCCCTGGATCACTACCCTGAAGACTTCGGCTTGCCGCGTTCGCGCGCGGCGGGAGAGCCCTGATGCTGAGCCTGAACGACACCCATCCGTCTCACGACCACGGCACGCCCGCCAGCGAGTCCACGCAACGCGTGACGCTCACCATCGACGGCGTCGAGGTGAGCGCGCCCTCCGGCACCTCGGTGATGCGCGCGGCGATCGACGCGGGAATCCCCGTGCCCAAGCTGTGCGCCACCGATTCGCTGGAGCCCTTCGGCTCGTGTCGCCTGTGCCTGGTGGAGATCGACGGCCGGCGCGGCACGCCCGCGTCATGCACCACGCCGGTGGAGGCCGGGATGTCGGTGCGCACGCAGACCCCGAAGCTGGCGAAGCTGCGCAAGGGCGACATGGAGCCCTACACCTCCGACCACCCGCTGGACTGCCACACGTGCAGCGCCAACGGCGACTGCGAGCTGCAGGACATGGCCGGCGCCGTGGGCCTGCGCGAGGTGCGCTACGGCTTCGAGGGCAAGAACCACCTCGACGCGAAGAAGGACGAGTCCAACCCGTATTTCACCTACGACGCCAGCAAGTGCATCGTGTGCAACCGCTGCGTGCGCGCCTGCGAGGAGACGCAGGGCACGTTCGCGCTCACCATCTCGGGGCGCGGCTTCGAGTCGCGCGTGTCGGCGGGCATGGACGAGGCGTTCATGGACAGCGAATGCGTGAGCTGCGGGGCCTGCGTCAACGCGTGTCCCACGGCCACGCTGCAGGAGAAGACGGTCATCAATCTCGGCATGCCCACGCGCAGCGTCACCACCACCTGCGCGTATTGCGGCGTGGGCTGCGGCTTCAAGGCAGAGGTCAAGGGTAGCGAGGTCATCCGCATGACGCCGTGGAAGGACGGCAAGGCCAACGAGGGCCACTCGTGCGTGAAGGGCCGCTTCGCGTGGGGCTACGCCACGCACAAGGATCGCGTCACCAAGCCGATGATCCGGGCCAGGATCACCGACCCGTGGCGCGAGGTGTCATGGGACGAGGCCATCGGCCACGCCGCGTCCGAGTTCAAGCGCCTGCAGGCGACGTTCGGCCGCGACTCCATCGGCGGCATCACGTCCTCGCGCTGCACCAACGAGGAGACCTACCTCGTCCAGAAGCTGGTGCGCGCGGCCTTCGGCAACAACAACGTCGATACCTGCGCCCGCGTGTGCCACTCGCCCACGGGTTACGGCCTGGGCCAGACCTACGGCACCTCGGCCGGCACGCAGACCTTCAAGTCGGTGGCCAAGGCCGACGTCATCATGGTGATCGGCGCCAACCCGAGCGAGGCGCATCCGGTGTTCGCGTCGCGCATGAAGCGGCGCCTGCGCCAGGGCGCGCGGCTGATCGTGGTCGACCCGCGCCGCATCGACCTGGTGGCCGGCGCGCACGTCAAGGCCGACTTCCACCTGCAGCTGCGCCCCGGCACCAACGTGGCGCTGGTCACGTCGCTGGCGCACGTCATCGTCACCGAGGGCCTGGACGACGCGGCGTACGTGGCACAGCGCTGCGACGACAAGAGCGTGGCGCAGTGGCGCGACTTCGTCGCGCGCCCCGAGAACTCGCCGGAGGCCTTCGAGAGCGAGACCGGCGTGCCCGCCGCGCTCGTGCGCGGCGCCGCGCGCCTGTACGCGAGCGGCTCGGCGAACGGCAGCTCGCAATCGCTGGCGTCCGGCACGAAGCGCCCCAACGGCGCCATCTACTACGGCCTGGGCGTGACCGAGCACTCGCAGGGCTCGACCACCGTGATGGCCA
>JACMOG010000029.1 GCA_014378125.1 Vitreoscilla sp.
GCCCGAGTTCGGCGTGCGCATGCCGTTCAAGCCCACCGACTTCACGCAGGTGAACCACCAGATCAACACGGTGCTGGTGGGCCGCGCGCTGCGCCTGCTGGACGTGCAGAAGCACGAGACGGTCATCGACTGGTTCTGCGGCCTGGGCAACTTCACGCTGCCGCTGGCCACGCTGGCCAGGACGGTGCTGGGCATCGAGGGCAGCCAGACGCTGGTGGATCGTGCGCTGGACAACGCGAAGTTGAACGGCCTGGACGCGCACACGCGCTTCGACGCCCGCAACCTGTTCGAGCTGACCCCCGACGACCTCGTGGCGCTGGGGACGGTGGACAAGTGGCTGGTCGATCCCCCGCGCGAGGGCGCGTTCGCGCTCGCGAAGGCGCTGGCCGTGCTGAAGGCCCATCCGCGCGAGGCTTGGGCGGCGCCGAAGCGCATCGTCTACGTGAGCTGCAATCCGGCCACGCTGGCGCGCGACACGGGGCTGCTGGTGCACCTGGGGGGCTATCGCTGCGTGGCGGCCGGCGCGGTGAACATGTTCCGGCACACGGCGCACGTGGAGAGCATGGCCGTGTTCGAGTGGGATCCGGAATGGCAGCCGCGGGCCGAGAAGGTGGAGTTTGCCGAGGACGCGGTGCCGGAAGACGCGGAGGCATCGGAACCCGAGGGGTCTGGCGCCGAAGGGACCTGACCCTTCGAACCAAAAAAACGGCGCCCGAGGGCGCCGTTTTCCTTGGTGCGAAGTCCGCTCAGCGACGATCGCCCGTCAGCGAGGTCAGCAGGATGATCATCGACTGGAACACGTTGTACAGGTCCAGGTAGATGGCCAGCGTGGCCATGATGTAGTTTCGCTCGCCGCCGTCGATCACGCGCTTGATGTCGACCATCACGAACAGCGAGAAGATGACCATCACGGCCGTGGAGATGGCCAGCATGGCGGCGGTGGACTGCACGAACATGTTGATGAGGCTGGCCACGATGGCGATGATGGCGCCGACGAACAGGAAGCGGGTGAGGGTGGACAGGTCGCGCTTGACCACCGTGGCCAGCGTGGCCATGCCGAAGAATACGCCGGCGGTGCCGCCGAAGGCCGTCATGATGATGCTGGCGCCGTTGCTGTAGCCGTGCATCACCACGCCCAGCAGGCGAGACAGCATCAGGCCCATGAAGAACGTGAAGCCGAGCAGCATGAACACGCCGGTGGACGAGTTCTTGGTGGCGTTGACGCCGAACATCAGCCCGTACGCCCCGACGAAGAACAGCAGCGTGGACATGCCGGGCGACATGGTCGACAGGAAGCCGGTGCTCATGCCCAGCCACGCGCCGCCCACCGTGGGCAGCAGCGAAAGCGCCAACAGCCAGTAGGTGTTGCGCAGCACCTTGTGCGTGTCGACGCCGTAGGCGGACCCGCCGTTCGGCACTTCGAGACGTTGCACGTTGCGATCCATGAGAAAACTCCAGTCTTGGGAAATCCCCGCCTCGTTGGAGACGGTTCAGTCATTCTAGTTCCGCGCCGTCGGCGAGGGATTGATCAATCGCATGTGGAGATGGCTACCGCCCATGACAAGGGGGTGACAAGCACGCCTCCGTCGGCTATAATTTACAGGTTTACCCGCAACCAGCCCAGCAGAGCGACACTTTAGCGAGCGCTTGAACAGCGCCGCTTCTCCGGTCCCGTCTACCGCAGTCCGAACTGCCCACCCAAGCCTGTCGGCCTTGCTCGACAGCCATGCGGCGGGAGTCTCGCGAAACTGGGCACCGCTATCCGGAGTTTCCTTTGCTGCCTGTCCTGCCCCCCGCAATCCTTGCACTCGCAGACGGCACGGTCTTCTCCGGCACCTCGATCGGCGC
>JACMOG010000338.1 GCA_014378125.1 Vitreoscilla sp.
GTGACGGCGCCGGACTCGTTGGGGCGTGAGTAGTTGGCCACGCGCCCGCCGCTCGGATCCGGCGGCGCCACGCAATAGAGCAGGCTCGACAGCCGTCCGCCCAGCAGCGTCATGGAGGCCGAGTGCACGCCGAGCCGCATCAGCGGCTCGATGATGGCGTCCTCCATCGTGCGGCCGGGCTCCAGGCCGAGCCGGAAATGGCGCCCGAGGGTCGCATGTCGGTGCTCGATGCGGATCGGGCCGACGGGGCCCGGGTGCACCAGCGTACGGGCGCGGGGCAAGGGCGCCGCGGTGATGAAGTCGGTCATCGTGTCTCCAGGCGCGCTCGTGGCGCAGCGGTTTCCAAGTGGCTCCCGGGTGCAGGAGGTTCGGTATGTGGAACAGTCTAGGAAAAGGCTTTCATTCGCGGAAGTTTGCAATTCAGATCGATTGATCCAGAATCCAGATCGATGGAAATGCGTCATCTCCGCTGTTTGGTGGCCGTCGCCGAGGAACTCCCCTTCGGGCGGGCGGCCGCGCGCCTGAACGTGTCGCAGCCGCCCGTGAGCCTGGCCATCAAGGAGCTCGAGGCCGAGCTGGGCGTCACGCTGTTCGAGCGCAGCTCGCGCCGCATCGCCCTCACGCGCGAGGGCGAGGAGGCGCTGCACGACGCGCGCGCCGTGCTGGCGCGCACCGAACTGCTCAAGCGGCGAGCGCACGATTCGTCACTGGGCCAGACGGGCGCGCTGGCCATCGGCTTCATCAGCCTCGCGGCCTACTCGTTCCTGCCCGACGCGCTGCGCCGCTTCCTGGCCGACTACCCGAAGGTGAAGATCGCGCTGCACGAGTCCACCACCGACCAGATGCTCACCGAGCTGGAGATCGGCGCGCTGGACGTGGGGCTGATCTTCGCGTCGCCGGGCATGTCGCCCACGCTGGACTACCGGCCCACGCAGCGCGAGGCGCTGATGGTGGCGCTGCCCGAGAACCATCCGCAGGCGAAGTCGCCCCAGGTGGCGCTGGAGAAGCTCGCGCACGAGCGCTTCCTGGGCTTCGAGCGCCACTACGGCCCGATGATCTTCGACGCGATGGTGGCCACCTGCATGCGCCACGGCTTCAGCCCCGAGCTGTTCCCCGCGCGCCAGATGCACACCATCGTGAGCCTGGTGTCGGGCGGCATCGGCGTGGCGCTGGTGCCCGCGTCGGTGAAGGCGCTGCATCGCGAGGGCGTGGTGTACCGCTCCACCAAGGGCGAGCGCACGCTGGTCGAGACAGGCGCCGCCTGGCGCAAGGCCGACGAGTCGCCGCTGGTGCAGGCGTTCATCGGGTACCTGCCCAGGCTGTAAGGGGTCTGGTGGCAGGACCGCCGCGTCGACGCGATGGTGGCGGCGCTGCGCTCGCTGGGCATCCACAAGGGCGACCGGTTGCTGGTGCAGTCGCGCAACACGCTGGCGATGTTCGAGAGCTGCCGGGTGGCGTTCCGCCTCGGCGCCGTGTGGGTGCCGGTCAACTTTCGCCTGACGCCGCCCGAGGTGGCCGCACTCGGCGCGTCCAGCGGCGCGGTGGCGATGCTGGTGGACGACGGCTTCGACGCCCACGTGGCGGCGGTGCGCGAGGCCGCCCCCGCGCTGCGCCTGGTGATCCCGATGGGCGGCGGCAAGGCCGGCGAGCTGAACTGGGAGGCGCTCGTCGCGTCGCATCTCGGCACCGATCCGTCGGAAACCCTGGCGGCCGTCGACGACCCGTTGTGGTTCTTCCACACCTCGGGCACCACCGGTCGCCCGAAGGCCGGCATGCTCACGCACGGCCAGATGGCCTTCATCGTCACCAACCACCTGGCCGACCTGATCCCGGGCACCACCGAGCACGACGTGTCGATCGCCGTGGCGCCGCTATCGCACGGCGCCGGCATCCATGCGCTGCTGAACGTGGCGCGTGGCGCCGCGACGGTGCTGCTTCCGAGCGAGAAGCTCGACCCTGCGACGTTCTGGGAGCTGGTGGAGCGCCACCGCGTCAGCAACCTGTTCACCGTGCCCACCATCGTGAAGATGCTGGTGGAGCATCCGGCGGTCGATGCGCACGACCACTCGTCGCTGCGCTACATGATCTACGCCGGCGCGCCGATGTACCGCGCCGACCAGCAGCGCGCGCTGCGCACGCTGGGGCCGGTGCTGGTGCAGTACTTCGGTCTCGGCGAGGTGACGGGCTGCTTCACGGTGCTGCCGCCCTCCATGCACTCGGCCGACGACGCCGCGCCGAATGCCAACGTCGGCTCGTGCGGCCGCCCGCGCACGGGCATGGAGGTGGCCATCCTCGACGAGCACCTGCGGCGCGTGTCGGTGGGCGAGGTGGGCGAGATCTGCTGCCGCGGGCCCGGCGTGTTCGCGGGCTATCGCTGGCCGCGCCACGTGTTCTTCTGGGACGCGTTGCCCAAGTCGGCGTACGGAAAGATCAGCAAGAAGGACATCCGCGAACAACTCTTCGCCCGGGGCGAATTGTGGGAATCCACAGACTTGGGGAAGACGAGGGA
>JACMOG010000339.1 GCA_014378125.1 Vitreoscilla sp.
CGTTGGCCGTGCCGCACGTGGTGCTGCCGCCGCCGCCCGCGTCGACGCCGTCGCCCGCGGCGATCCTGACCGGCGCGCCCACGGCCAAGCCGTCGGACGCCGCCGGCGCCGGCCGCTTCATCGTGCAGGTGGGCGCCTTCCTCGACGACGCCAAGGTGCGCGGGACCCGCGCCAAGGTGGAGAAGCTGGGCATGAAGACCTACACCCAGCCGGTGGACACGCCCACGGGAAAGCGCATCCGCGTGCGCGTCGGGCCGTATGCCACCAAGGCCGAGGCCGACAAGATCGCCGCCCGCCTCAAGGGCGACGGCCTGCAGGCCGTGGTGCTCACCCTGTGAACCTGCCTCGCGTCGACCTGCAGCTCGGCTGGGTGGACATCGCCTTGCTGGCGGTGTTTTTGCTGTCCGCGCTGGTCGGCCTGTGGCGCGGATTCATCTTCGAGATCGTGTCGCTGCTGGGCTGGGTGGTGGCCTTCATCCTGGCCAACACGCTGGGGCCGCTGCTGGCCGACTACATCCCCGTGGGCGACAACCACAACCCGCAACTGGGGCTGTGGATCGCCTACGTCGCGGTCTTCGTGCTGGTGCTGCTGCTGTGCACGCTGTTCGCGCGCATGCTGCGCGCCCTGATCGCGGCCACGCCGCTGTCGTTCATCGACCACCTGCTGGGCGGCGCCTTCGGCGTGGTGCGCGGCGCGGTCATCCTGGTGGCGGTGGGCATGCTGGTGACGCTGTCGCCGTACGCGGATTCCACCCCGTGGAAGAACTCCCATGGCTCGCTCTGGTTGGGCCTGGCGCTGGAAGGGTTGAAACCCATCCTTCCGCAGCAACTTAACGTGCACATCGCCACCTGATTCGGTCACCTCTGCGGGCCGATCTCGGCTACGGTTGCGGTTGGGGCCAGGCCCCGCGATGGTGGCCACGAAACGAACTCTCTCTGTATTTCAGGAAACGGAACAAACCATGTGCGGCATCGTCGGCGCGATCGCGAAATCCCCCGTCAACCAGATGATCTACGACGCCTTGCTGCTGCTGCAGCATCGCGGGCAGGATGCGGCGGGCATCGTCACGATGCAGGGCACCAAGTGCTTCATGCACAAGGCGCGCGGCATGGTCAAGGACGTCTTCCGCACGCGCAACATGCGCGCGCTGCCGGGCACCGTCGGCCTGGGCCAGGTGCGCTACCCCACCGCGGGCAACGCCTACAGCGAGGAAGAGGCGCAGCCGTTCTACGTCAACGCCCCGTTCGGCATCGTGCTGGTGCACAACGGCAACCTCACCAACGCGCACGCGCTCAAGGCCGAGCTGGTCGACCGCGATCGCCGCCACATCAACACCGAGTCGGACACCGAGGTGCTGATCAACATCCTCGCGCACGAGCTCGAGAACGCGGCGCGCGGCTCGGCGCTGACGCCCGACGTGGTGTTCGCGGCCGTGGCCGCGGTGCACAAGCGCATCAAGGGCTCGTACGCCGTGGTGGCGCTCATCGCCGGCTACGGCCTGCAGGCTTTCCGTGATCCGTACGGCATCCGCCCGCTGATCTACGGCACCGCCGAGACGGCCGACGGCCCCAGCGTGATCGTGGCCAGCGAGAGCGTGGCGCTCGAAGGCACCATGCACACGGTCGTGCGCGACGTCGCGCCGGGCGAGGCGCTGTTCATCGACCCGAACGGCAACGTGCACGCCAAGCAGTGCGCCGAGAACCCCACGCTCAACCCGTGCATGTTCGAGTACGTGTACCTGGCGCGGCCGGATTCGGTCATCGACGGCATCTCGGTGTACCAGGCGCGCCTGAACATGGGCGAGACGCTGGCGCAGCGCGTGATCTCCACGATGCCCCCGTCCGACATCGACGTAGTGATCCCCATCGCCGAATCGAGCCGCCCGTCGGCGATGCAGCTCGCCCAGAAGATCGGCAAGCCGTACCGCGAAGGCTTCGTCAAGAACCGCTACGTGGGCCGCACCTTCATCATGCCGGGCCAGTCGGTGCGCAAGAAGTCGGTGCGCCAGAAGCTCAACGCCATCGGCGTGGAGTTCAAGGGCCGCAACGTGCTGCTGGTGGACGACTCGATCGTGCGCGGCACCACGTCCAAGGAGATCGTGCAGATGGCGCGCGAGGCTGGCGCCAACAAGGTCTACATGGCCTCGGCCGCGCCGCCGGTCAAATACCCCAACGTGTACGGCATCGACATGCCCACGCCCGAGGAGCTGATCGCCTCCGGCCGCACGCAGGACGAGATCCGCGGCTTCATCGGCGCCGACGCGCTGATCTACCAGGACGTCGACGCGATGAAGCGCGTGGTGGGCAAGCCCAACACCAAGGTGGTGAGCTTCGAGGCCTCGTGCTTCGACGGCCGCTACATCACCGGCGACGTGAGCGTGGAAGACTTCTCCACCATGCGCGAGCAGCGCCGCTCGCAGCAGGTGGAGGAAGACGATCCGGCGCGCACGCGCCTCGCGCTCCAGAACACCAGCGACTGAGCGCCTTTCCCTCGCCACCGACGCACGTCCACGGCACCTTCGGGTGCCTTCCCATTTCATCGCCGCCGTGACCAACAACATCCGCACCCGCATCGCCCCGTCCCCCACGGGCTTCCTCCACCTCGGCACCGCGCGCACCGCGCTGTACTCGTGGGCCTTCGCGCGCCACCATGGCGGCGAGTTCGTGCTGCGCATCGAGGACACCGACGTCGCGCGTTCCACGCAGGATTCGGTGGAGCAGATCCTGGCCGCGATGACCTGGCTGGGCCTGGGCTACGACGAAGGTCCGATCTACCAGATGCAGCGCCTCGAGCGCTATAGGGCGGTGGTCGACCAGATGCTCGCGCAGGGCACGGCCTACCTCTGTTATTGCTCGCCGGAAGACCTCGACCGGATGAAGGCCGACCAGGAGGCGCGCGGCGAGAAGCGCCGCTACGACGGCACGTGGCGCCCGCTGCCCGGCAAGACGCTGCCGGCGATCCCCGACGGCGTGAAGCCGGTGGTGCGGTTCGCCAATCCGGCCGACGGCGATGTCACCTGGAACGACCTGGTGAAGGGCCCGATCACGATCGGCAACAAGGAGATCGACGATCTCATCATCGTGCGCGACGATGGCGTGCCCACGTACAACTTCGCGGTGGTGGTGGACGACTGGGACATGAAGATCAGCCACGTGTTTCGCGGCGACGAGCACATCAACAACACGCCGTGGCAGATCAACATGTTCCGCGCGCTGGGCGCCACGCTGCCGCAGTTCGGCCACCTGCCCATCATCCTGGGCGACGACGGGCTGAAGCTGTCCAAGCGCCGCGGCGCCGTGAGCGTCACCGGCTACGAGGACAACGGCTACCTGCCCGAGGGCATGAACAACTACCTCGCGCGCCTGGGCTGGAGCCACGGAGACGACGAGCTGTTCACGCTCGAGCAGATGGTGGCGTGGTTCGACGGCTCGCACCTGAACAAGAGCCCCGCGCAGTGGGATCCGGCCAAGCTGCTGTGGGTGAACGCGCACCACATGAAGCAGGCCGACGACGCGCGTCTGGCGACGCTCGTCGTGGGGCAGCTGGGGAAGAAGGGCATCGAGGCCGTGGCCGACGCGACGATGGCCGCGCGCTGCGCGCTGCTGAAGGATCGCTGCCAGACCACGGTGGAACTGGCCGACTGGATCGCCATGTTCTACGTGGCCCCCGTGCCCGCGCAGGCGGACGTCGACCAGCATGTGACCGAGCCCGCGAAGGCCGCGCTGGGCACCCTGCGCGACAAGCTGGAAACCGCGGCGTGGGACAAGGCCGGCATCGCCGCCGCGATGAAGGAAACGCTGGCGTCGCACGGCCTGAAGATGCCGCAATTGGCCATTCCGCTGCGGGTGGTGGTATGCGGCCGCGCGCAGACGCCGGGCATCGATGCGCTGATGGCCCTTTTCGAGCGAGAAGTTGTACTCGTCCGCTTGCGCACCGTTTGAAATCTGTTCTATACTAGCGGTCTTCGCTCTTCACCACGCGATGCGGTTTCGGAAATCAAACGCCGGAACGAATATTGTGGGGGTATAGCTCAGCTGGGAGAGCGCTTGCATGGCATGCAAGAGGTCAACGGTTCGATCCCGTTTACCTCCACCAAACTGCTTCGGCAGGCCAGCGGCGCGTGGTAGAGAGAAGATGGATTTAGACCCTATCGTCTAGAGGCCTAGGACACGACCCTTTCACGGTCGTTACCGGGGTTCGAATCCCCGTGGGGTCGCCAGCTCACACTGGGAAACAAGTTGCAGGCAGCGCTTGGAACGCAAGTTCGAAGTTGCCGACCACGTGGAGTGGTAGTTCAGTTGGTTAGAATACCGGCCTGTCACGCCGGGGGTCGCGGGTTCGAGTCCCGTCCACTCCGCCAGAATTTATCTTTACGACTGGCCCTATCGTCTAGAGGCCTAGGACACGACCCTTTCACGGTCGTTACAGGGGTTCGAATCCCCTTGGGGTCACCAGTCACAAACGCGAGCGCAATGCTCGCAGCGTCGAGCGCAGGCTCGAAGCGAGCGACCACTTGGAGTGGTAGTTCAGTTGGTTAGAATACCGGCCTGTCACGCCGGGGGTCGCGGGTTCGAGTCCCGTCCACTCCGCCAAGATCGTCGATGCAGCCACCCCCGGGTGGCTGTTTTCGTTTCCGGAGTCGATTCGCGCGGCGACGCATCTCGCGCGACTTCAGGTCGCCGGAAAAGCGGCCGATATCCCGGACATGACCGAACGCCTGTCCCCCGTCGCCCCCGCCGCAGACCGCCTTCGCGCGCCCGTGGCGCTGGCGTTAGCGGCGGCGATCGCGGCCTGCACGGCCCTGCCCAACACCGCGCCGACGTACGTCGAGCCGCCCAAGGCCGCGCCGTCGGCCAAGGTCCGGGTGGTCAACCTGCACCCGTTCGCCTACTACGCGGACATCGCCGTGTTCGACTCGCCGACTTGCTTCACGAAGGCCAACCTGGGCATGACCGGCGGCAACAGCCACGACGCCGAGCGCATCGGCATGCTCGACGACAAGCCGGTGTCGGCCGCCTCGCTGGAACGCTTCGTGCCGGCCGACGAGCCACTGGTGATCGGCCCGCGCGCCGTGTTCCCCACGGTCACCAGCAGCGAGATCATGCATTCGCTGATGCCCGACACCCAGGCCGAGGTGCGCACCCGCCAGGCCGGCGTCTGCAAGGTGCCGAGCTTCGTGCCCAGGCTCAACGAGCAGTACGAGGTGGTGGTGGACCTGACGCCGGCGCACTGCACCGTGACCCCGTTCCACCTGGTGCGCGGCGACGGCGGCGTCAAGCGCGAGCCCGTGGAGACGACGCCCTCGTTGATCTCCACCTACGAATTCGACATGCGCTGCTTCCGGTGACTCTTCACGAAGTCGACGGCTCGAAAAGTCCGCCCTGGCGCGTGCCGACCGGCAACACGATCCCCTCGATATCCAGCAGCGCCTGCTTGCGATGCAGCCCTCCAGCATACCCCGTGAGCGTGCCGTTCTCGCCGATCACGCGGTGGCAGGGCACGATCACCGTGATCGGGTTGCGGCCCACCGCGGCCCCGACCGCGCGCGAGGCCTGCGGGCTGCCCACTTCGCGGGCGATGCGTCCGTAGCTGATCGTGTCGCCACAGCGGATGGCCGACAGTCGGCCCCAGACGGCCTCCTGGAACGGCGTGCCTTGCGGCGCAAGGGCCACCTTGAACTCGCGCAGGCGGCCCGCGAAGTACAGGTCCAGCTCGGCGCGCGCCTGGGCGATCCAGCGCTGCGCGTCGTCCACCGGCGCGGCCAGCAAGCCGGGCCAGTGCTGCTGGCGGTCGAACCACAGGCCCATGAGGCCGGCCTCGCAGGCCAGCGCGGTGAGCGGTCCCAGCGGCGTGTCGATCACGCCTTGGGCGAGGCCCGCGCCCGTCGTGCGGCGGGCGGGCAGGGCGGAGGAGGCGGGGCGGGTCATGTCGATTCCTTGGCGGTGGTCTGTCGGCGGGCTGTCTTCGGCGCTTGACGCGCGGCGATTCGTTTCGGTCCAGCGAGGTCTGGCGCCGTCGGGGCCGGACCCCGTGCATCAAGACCCCGTGCATGGGCAGATTCCAACGCTCGCCACAGCGCGATGACGGCGTACGAGCGCCACGGCCGCCAGCCCTCGGCCATCGCGATGGCTTGCGGCGCATCGCGCGCCTGGGCCAGCCCGAGCGCCTTCAGCAGCCCGATGTCGGTGGCCGGGAAGGCGTCGGGCCAGCCCAGCACGCGCAGGGCCAGCAGTTGGACCGTCCAGTCGCCGATGCCGGGCAGGGCGAGCAGCGCGGCCTGCGTGCTGGCCAGCGGGGCGCCACGATGCAGCGGCAGTCCGTCGACCACCGCGCGCGCCAGCGCCTGCAGCGCGCCCACGCGCTGGCGCACGATGCCCAGCTCGCCGATGGAATCGGGCGTGGCCGCCGCGATGGTGGCGGCGTCGGGAAAGCAGCGGTGCAAGCCGGGCCATGGCGTCTCCACCGGCACGCCGAACCGCTCGATGAGGCGGCGTGTGAGCGTGCGGGCCGCCGCCACTGTCACCTGCTGGCCCAGCACGATGCGGGCGGCCGTCTCGAAGCAGTCGAAGCTGCCGGGCATGCGCAGGCCGGCCGCGATGGGGGACGCCGGGTGAAGGGCGCGCAGGGATTCCAGCAGCGGCCCCAGGTGGGCCGGATCGGCGTCGAGGTCGAGCGCGTGGCGGGCGGCCTCCACCAGCTGGCCCGCGTGCGCGGCCAGGTTGGCGCTGGCGCGCAGCTCCACCTCGTGGCGCTCCTCCAGGAACTCGAGCTCGATCCAGCCGCGCGCCGGGGCCGCGGCGGCGCCAGCACGCGACGGCTCGTCGGATGCCGGCCGCGGCGCGCTCCACGTGCGGCGGAGGATGCGGCCGTCCACCACCTCGACGCCCTCCAGCGCGCGCTGTGCCCAGAACGCCAGCATCGTGGGCACGTCGTAGGGCGGGCGATAGCCCAGGCGCACGCGCGTGACGCCGCCGCCCGCAGGCGTGCGCGCGGCGCTGCTGGCGCGCCGCAACTCGGTGGGCTTGAGCCGCACCTGCTCGGCGAACACCGCGTTGAAGCGGCGCAGGCTCTCGAAGCCGCAGGCGAGCGCCACCTCGGTGACCGGAAGGTCGGTGTCGGTCAGCAACTGCTTGGCCTGCAGCAGGCGCTGCGTGGTGAGGTAGTCGATCGGGCTCACGCCATGGGCCTGCGCGAACACGCGGCGCAGGTGGCGCTCGGTGACGCCCAGGCGGCCGGCGATCTCGGGCATGCGCACGGCCGCGCCCACGCGGACGGCGTGGTCGATCATGCGGGCCGCGTGCTGGGCCAGCACCTGCGACGAGTCCATCAGGCTCAGGCCCGGCGCGAGCTCGGGACGGCAGCGCAGGCAGGGCCGGAAGCCGGCCTGCTCCGCGCTCGCGGCATTCGCGTAGAAGCGGCAGTTCTCGCGTCGCGGCGTGCGCACGCGGCACACCGGCCGGCAGTAGATGCGCGTGGACGTGACGCCCACGAAGAACCGGCCGTCGAAGCGGGCGTCGTGCGCGACCAGGGCCTTCCAGGCGGTGTCGGGATCGAGTTCCATGCGCCAATGATAGGCACCTGGAACGCGCCGACTCGCCGTTTTCGGACACATGGATTTTGACCCAGGGTAAGGGTGTTCCATGACACGAGCGTGTCGCGAACCCGAGGGAGTAGGGGTTGTTGCTCATACCCCGTGAGGCACCCGCGCCACGCCGTGTAAAACCCCCCTGGAGGGGGATGCGCTCCGGTCGCGTTCGGGTAACAATTCTCTACATTCGCAAGCGCCCCAAGGGCTTGGCGAGGCAAACAAGCATCCGCTGCAGCGGATGGAACAAGAGGAAGGAGAGTCAGTTGAAATCTCATACCCACTACGGGTTGGGCTACGTCGTCGTCGCCCTCGCCAGCCTGAGCTTATCCGGCTCGTTGTTGGCTCAGACCGTCCTGCCGCCGGCGCCTTCGCCGCCGCCAGCGCCTTCGCCGCCGCCGACCAACGCCAACGCCGGCCGCGCGCTCGAGTCCACCACCCCGCAACAGCCGCTTGAAATCAAGAAGGACGGCAACGTTCTGCCGCCCGCCGACGCGCCGCGTGCCGCCAGCGCCGCCGACGGCCCCACGCTGATGGTCAAGGGCTTCGCCCTCACCGGCAACACGATCTTCCCGTCCGACGACCTGCTCGCGCTGGTGCGCCCGTGGGTCGGCAAGGAAGCCGGCACCGACCAGCTTCTCGATGCCGCCGAGGCCATCAAGAACCGCTACAAGGACGCCGGCTTCTTCCTCACCCAGGTGCTGGTGCCCGCGCAGGAGGTGCCCAACGGCATCGTCACGCTGCGCGTGGTGGAGGCCCGCATCGGCGACACCCGCGCCGAGGTCACCACCCAGCGCGTGAGCCCGTCCATCGTCGACGGCTACATGCACCTGCTGCCCAAGGGCGCGGCCGTCACCGAGCAGAACGTCGAGCGACCGCTGCTGCTGCTGAACGACTTGCCCGGCGTCAAGGTCACCTCCGTCCTGCGCCCCGGCGCCGAGACCGGCGAGGCCGACCTGCTGGTGAAGGTGGTCGACGAGGGAAATGCCTTCGGCGGCGACGGCTATGTCGACAACGCCGGCAACGAGAGTACGGGCCTGGTCCGGGTGGGCGCCGACCTGGTTGCCAACGGCCTCCTGGGCCTGGGCGAATCGTGGACGGTCGGCGGCCTGGCCAGCGAGCACAACGGCGTCGACCTGGTGCGCGGCGGCGTCACGGCGCCGGTGGGATCGTACGGCACCAAGGCCACGGTCAGCCTCACCTATCTGCACTACAACGTGCTGGGCGCGCAGTTCGTAAGTCTCAATGCCGACGGCTACGCGATCGTGGGCTCGCTGAACGTGCAGCACCCGGTGATCCGCTCGCGCAACTTCAACCTGTTCGCCGTCGCCGGCGCGGACATCAAGCAGATGGACGACCGCACGTCGGGCGGCATCAACCACAACGAACGCGACATCTACGTTGGCCACCTGGGCACCACCGGCGACTTCCGCGACGAGTATTTCGGTGGGTCGCTCAACAGCTTCACGTTGACGCTCAACGCGGGCGACAACCGGCTCAAGAAGCACGATCCGAACGAGTCGAACGACGAGCACAAGACAAGCGGGGCGTTCGAGCACCTGAATGGCGACTACCAGCGGCTGCAGGCGATCACGGACACCACCAGCATGCTGCTGTCGATGCGCGGGCAACTGGCGTTCCAGAACCTCGACACCTCCGAGAAGGCGTAGGGCCGCGGGCCGCCTGGGCGGCCCCGCGCCCCCGCGGGGGGGCGCGGGGGGGCGCACGGGGGGCTGCGGACGGGGGGGGTGGGC
>JACMOG010000340.1 GCA_014378125.1 Vitreoscilla sp.
GGTGCCCGAGACCAACATCGGCCTGATGCCCGCGCTGGTGCCCAGCTACGAGGTGGGCGCCGCATGGAAGACGGCCGAGGTGGGCCGGCTGCTGGCGAAGACGCTCGACGACAAGGGCGTGCTGATCGTCAGCTGGTTCTGGCAGGGCGGCGGCGGGGCCAGCAAGAACGCGCCGCTGGTGGCACCTTCCGACGCCAAGGGCATGAAGGTACGCGGCGGCAGCCGCGAGATGGACATGATGCTGAAGGAGGCGGGCGCCTCGGTCATCTCGCTGCCGTCCAACGAGATCTACGCGGCGATGCAGACGGGCGCGATGGAGGCGGCGATGACATCGTCCACCAGCTTCATCTCGTTCAAGCTGGAGGAGATCGCCAAGCACCTCACCACCGCGCGCAACAAGGCCTACTGGTTCATGTTCGAGCCGCTGATGATCTCCAAGGACGTGTTCGCGAAGCTGCCGAAGGCGCACCAGGACATCATCATGGCCGTAGGCGCCGAGCAGGAAAAGTTCGCGATGGACGCCGCGCGCGCCGACGACCGGCCCGTGGCCGACATCTACACCAAGGCCGGCGCCAAGGCCTACGACATCGACTCGGCCACGCTGGCCAAGTGGCAGGCCATCGCCAAGGCCACGGCGTGGAAGGACTACGCGGATCGGAACGACTCCACCAAGGCGCTGATGACCGCCGCCCAGAAACTGCTGTGAGCATGGACCTGCCCCACGTTCCGGTCGGACTGGCCGCCGCGCCGGCCGGGGCGGGCCTGCACCAGCACATCGACCCGGCCACGCCGCGCTGGCTGCTGCCGCTGGCGCGCGCGCTGGTGGTCGTCAACCGCGGCGTGATGGTGCTGGGCATGGTCGCGTTGCTCGCGGCGGCGTTCATCCTCACGTCCAGCGTCGTCACGCGCTACTTCCTGCATGCGTCCACCGACTGGCAGGACGAGGCCTCGGTCTTCTGCCTGGTGGGCGCCACCTTCCTGTGCAGCGCGTTCGTGCAGGCCATCCGCGGACACGTGGGCATCGAGGCGGTGTCGTCGCTGCTGCCCGAGCGCGTGAACCGCGTGCGCATCGCGCTCGTCGACCTGGGCTGCCTGGCGTTCTGCGCGTTCTTCGCGTGGAAGTCGTGCACGCTGCTGCACGAGGCCTGGAGCGAGGGGCAGACCACCTCGTCGTCGTGGGCGCCGCCGCTGTGGATCCCCTACCTGCTGATGTCGCTGGGCATGATCCTGCTGAGCGTGCAGCTCGCGTTGCAGGTCGTCGTCAGCGCCAACAAGCTGCGCCTGCCGCGGGAGGGCCGCTGATGTCGATGCTGCTGCTCGGCTCGCTGTTCGGCGTCGTCACGCTGCTGGTGATGTTCTCCGGCATGCCCATCGCGTTCTCGCTGGGCGCCGTGGGCGTGCTGTTCATGGCCATCTTCATGCCGGCGTCGTCGCTCGACACCGTCACGCAGAACGTCTACGAGGAGATGTCCAGCATCACGCTGCTGTCGATCCCGCTGTTCATCCTGAAGGGCTCGGCCATCGGGCGCACGCGCGCCGGGCAGGACCTCTACGCGGCGATGCACGTGTGGATGGGACGCATCCCCGGCGGGCTGGGCATCGCCAACGTGTTCGCCTGCGCGCTGTTCGCGGCGATGGCCGGCTCGAGCCCGGCCACGTGCTCGGCCATCGGCAGCGCGGGCATCCCCGAGATGCGCCGGCGCGGCTACTCGCCGGGCTTCGCCGCGGGCATCATCGCCGCGGGCGGCACGCTGGGCATCCTGCTGCCGCCCTCGGTCACGATGATCCTCTACGCGGTGGCGTCCGAGCAGTCGCTGGCCCGCCTGTTCCTGGCCGGCATCGGTCCGGGCGTGCTGCTGGTGATCCTGTTCGCGGCGTGGGCGGCCATCAACTACCAGCGCGAGTACCGCGTGGCCAAGCGCCAGTTCGACGTCGACGGCACGCCGTCGCCGCTGCTGCTCGACGAGCACTTCACGATGCGCCAGCGCCTGGAGATCCTGCCGCGCGTGTTGCCGTTCCTGATCCTGCTCACCGGCGTGATGGTGGCGCTGTACGGCGGCTTCGCCACGCCGTCGGAGACGGCCGGCCTGGGCAGCCTGCTCGCGCTGGTGCTCATCGCGGTGATCTACGGCGTGTGGCGCGTGAAGGACATCGCGCCCATCCTGTCGGCCACGCTGAAGGAGTCGACGATGCTGATGTTCATCATCGGCATGTCGCTGCTGTTCTCCTACGTGATGAGCTACCTGCACATCAGCCAGTCGATGGCGCAGTGGATCGTGGCGCTGGCGCTGTCCAAGTGGGCGCTGCTGGCCGCGATCCTGCTGCTGGTGATCGTGATGGGCTTCTTCCTGCCGCCGGTCTCCATCATCCTGATGACCTCGCCCATCTTCCTGCCGCCGCTCAAGGCCGCGGGCTTCGACCTGGTGTGGTTCGGCGTCGTGATGACCATCGTGATGGAGACCGGCCTCATCCATCCGCCGGTGGGCCTGAACATCTTCGTCATCAAGAACATCGCGCCCGACATCCCGCTGGGCGCCATCATCCGCGGCGTCATCCCGTTCGTGGTGCTGATGCTGCTCACCGTGGTGCTGTTGTCGGCCTGCCCGGGCATCGCCACGGCGCTGCCCGACCTGGTGATGGGGCCGCTCGCGCACCCCAAGTGACATGAGCGCCGTCGCCGACTCGCCGTGGACCCGCCAGCGCGCCGATCGCGCGGCGCGTCTCGCGCGTGCGGGCGAGCTGGCCGGCGTGCGCGCGAAGACGGTCGACGCCGACGCCATCGTCGCGCTGCTGGAGGCGCTCATCGTGCCCGGCGACCGCGTGTGCCTGGAGGGCGACAACCAGAAGCAGGCCGATTTCCTCGCCCGCGCGCTCACGCAGGTGTCGCCCGAGCGCGTGCACGACCTGCACATGGTGCAGTCGGTGCTGTCGTTGCCCGAGCACCTCGACGTGTTCGAGCTGGGCATCGCCAGCAAGCTCGACTTCTCGTTCTCCGGCCCGCAGGCGCAGCGGCTCGCGCAGCTGGTGGGGCAGGGCAAGCTGCGCATCGGGGCGATCCACACCTACCTGGAGCTGTTCGCCCGCTACTTCATCGACCTCACGCCCAAGGTGTCGCTGATCGCCGCGCAGGCGGCCGACCGCCACGGCAATCTCTACACGGGCCCCAACACGGAGGACACGCCGGCCATCGTCGAGGCCACCGCGTTCAAGGGCGGCATCGTGGTGGCGCAGGGCGACGGGGTCGGTGGCA
>JACMOG010000341.1 GCA_014378125.1 Vitreoscilla sp.
CAATGGAAGTCGGCCAGCAGCAGCCCGCTGCCGGGATGGAACGATTGCGCGAGCGACAACGCGGAGGCGGCGAGCGCCACGCCGAGCACCATCGCCACCTGCTGCAGCATCGTGGCCAGGGCGCTGGCACTGGCCCGGTGGTCTGCCGCCACGTCGACGAACGCGATCGTGGTGATCGCCGTGAAGTTCATCGACCGCGTCATGCCGGCCACGAACAGGACGGCGTAGACCAGGGGCAGCGCGTCGCCTGGGGCCAGCAGGCCGCACGCGAACAGGGTGGCGGCGCACAGCAGCCCGTTGAAGAACAGCACGTCGCGAAAGCCGAAGCGGCGGATGGTGGCGGTGGTCAGGCTCTTCATCGCCAGGTTGCCGCCCATGTAGACCAGCACCATCACGCCGGCCTGCAGCGCCGTCATGCCGAAGCCGATCTGGAACATCAGCGGCAGCAGGAAGGGCGAAGCGTTGATGGCGATGCGCGACGCGAACCCGGCGCCGACGGTGGCGTACGAGAACGTGCGCACGCCCGGCGACGCGAGCGACAGCATGGGCGCCGCGGCGCGACGCGCGTGCCGGACCGCGGCGACGCCGAGCGCCGCGCCGATCGCCACCAGCACGCACGCCTCGACCGGCGAGCCGGCGCGCTCGCCGAGCCGCGTCAGGCCTTCGACGAGGGCCGCCAGCGCCAGGCCGGTCAGCGCGAATCCGAGCAAGTCGAAGGGCCTGCGCGCCGGCAGTGGCCGTACGGGGATGAAACGCAGCACCAACGCCACGCCCGCCAGCCCGAGCGGGATGTTGAGAAAGAAGATCCACCGCCACGACAGCACCGCCACCAGCGCGCCGCCGATCACCGGGCCGATGACGGGCGCGATGAGACCGGGCCAGGTGATCGTGCCGATCGCCTCGATCAGGCGGTTGGTGGGCGTCTCGTGCAGCACCACCAGGCGCCCGACCGGCGACATGAAGGCGGCCGCGATGCCTTGCAGGATGCGCGCCGCGACGAACATCGGCACGCTGGTGGCCAGGCCGCAGAGCAACGACGCCAGCGTGAAGATGCCGACGGCGGTCGCGAACACGGTGCGGGCGCCGAATCGGTCGGCGGCCCAGCCGGCGGCCGGAACGAACACGGCCATCGCCACCAGGTAGGCGGTGATGCCGACGCTGAGAGACAGCGCCGTCGTTGCGAATCCCGCCGCCATGGCGGGCAGGGCGGTGTTGACGACGGTGCCGTCCAGCGTCTCCATGAAGAACGCCGCGGCGACGATCAAGGGGATCGTGTGCGGTGACCGGGCGGTGGGCGTGTCCATCGGTCAGTCGAAGCCGAACAGGCGGCGCGGCGTGTCCCACAGCACGGCCTGGGCGTTCCAGCAGCGGGCCGATGTGGCGATGGACGTCGACGCCCAGCAGCGCCACGTTGAAGGCGGCGCCGATGATGCCCGGTCCCTGCAGATCCTGCAGCTCTTGCCGCGACGCGTCGTTGCGCACCATCGCGATGCCCTTGTAGCGCCCGGCGTCTCGCGCGATCGCGGCCCGCATGCAACGGTTGTCGAGGCCGTAGCCGGAGTTGGGCTCGACGAGCAGGCCCTGGCCGACGCCGTGCGCGTCGAAGACATGGCCCAGCTGATCGGCCGTGCCGATCTCCGCGCCGCTCGGTCGATACCAGACGCCGTCGGCGTAGGGAAAGTGCACCGGATCGAAGACGTGCACGTGGCAGTCGATGACAGGATGGGGCAGGTGCGACGGGGCGTCATTTCAGTGAGCTCACTCGATGAGGTGACCATGGGCTCCCCGGTAACGGGGTAGCCCATGTTACTGGCGGGCGACGCGCATGAAGCCTGCGAGTCGACGCCGGCCTTGCGGGCAAAGCTGCAGAACATGGAGACCCAGCTCCGGCGGCTCGGCGAGAAGCTGCGCACGAGCACGGTGGCAATTTCCAGATCACGGTGAACTGGAGCGCGCCCGTCGCGTCGAAATCGGTACATCAATTTGATAGTTCAAGTATTATTGAAAAATGGAAGAAAGCATCGTCGTCCGCGCATTGGCCGCTCTCGCCCACCCGATGCGACTCAGGGTGTTTCGCGCCCTCGTTGTCGTGGGCCATGAAGGGCTGACCCCCGGCGTCATGGCCGAGGCCCTGGCCACGACCGCCACCAGCCTGTCATTCCACCTGAAGGAACTGGCGCATGCGGGCTTGGTGACGCAGCAGCGGGAAGGCCGCAATCTCGTCTACCGCGCGGCCTACGACCGCATGAACGGGCTGCTGTCATTCCTCACCGAGAACTGCTGTGCCGGCGTCGAGTGCGCCGTTGGAGCGACTCCCTCGGCCTGCCGCGGCTGATCGAGACGATGTCCCCCATCGGCTTCTTCGAGCGCTACCTGAGCGTCTGGGTCGCGCTGTGCATCGTCGCCGGCGTCACGCTCGGCCGGCTGATGCCCGGTGCCTTCCATTCCATCGCCTCGCTGGAGTTCGCCAAGGTCAACCTGCCAGTTGGTGTCCTCATCTGGGTGATGATCGTTCCGATGCTGCTGAAGATTGATTTCGCGGCGCTGGGCCAGGTGAAGTCGCATGTCCGGGGCATCGGCGTCACGCTGTTCATCAACTGGGCCGTCAAGCCGTTCTCGATGGCATTGCTGGGTTGGATCTTCATCCGGCACGTCTTCGCCGCCTGGCTGCCGCACGCCCAGCTCGACAGCTACGTCGCAGGACTCATCTTGCTCGCTGCCGCGCCATGCACGGCCATGGTCTTCGTCTGGAGCGAGCTGTGCAAGGGCGACCCGTACTTCACGCTGTCGCAGGTGGCTCTCAACGACGCGATCATGGTGGTCGCCTTCGCGCCCATCGTCGCGCTCCTGCTGGGCCTGTCGTCCATCACCGTTCCCTGGGACACCTTGCTGACGTCGGTCGGCCTGTACATCGTCGTGCCGGTGCTGCTCTCGCAGGCCTGGCGAAAGTCGCTGTTGGCGAAGGGTATCGCGCATTTCCAGGCGGTTGCTGCCCGGCTCGGGCCGCTCTCGATCGCCGCGTTGTTGCTGACGCTCGTGCTGCTGTTCGCCTTCCAGGGCGAGGCCATCCTGCACCAGCCGCTGGTCATCGCGATGCTGGCGGTGCCCATCTTCGTCCAGGTGGTCTTCAACTCGAGCCTGGCCTACCTGCTGAATCGCCGCCTCGGCGTGCAGCATTGCGTCGCGGGCCCGTCGGCCCTGATCGGCGCCAGCAACTTCTTCGAACTCGCGGTGGCGACAGCCATCAGCCTGTTCGGATTCCAGTCGGGCGCCGCGCTGGCCACCGTCGTGGGCGTCCTCATCGAGGTGCCCGTGGTGCTGGCCGGCGTGGCGATCGTCAACCGTTCGCAGCGCTGGTACGAGGCCGGTGCTGCCGCTTCCAACGTCTGAGCCCATGTCGAACGTCACCATCTTCCACAACCCCGCCTGCGGCACGTCGCGCAACGTGCTGGGCCTCATCCGCCACGCGGGCATCGAGCCCGACGTCATCGAGTACCTGAAGACGCCGCCATCGAAGGACGAGATCCGGTCTTTCGCGCAGAACCCGATCCTCATGAACCGGCCCATCGTCAAGACGCCGCTCGGCGTGAAGCTGTGCAGGCCGTCCGAAGACGTGCTGGAACTGCTGCCCGTCGGGCCACTGCCGCCGTTCACCAAGGAGGACGGCGAAGTCGTTCACGACACCGGAGTTCGCCGTGGAGCTTGACCCGACGTTTCCGGCGCTCGAAACCGCGCTGTTCAAGGTGCCCACACAAGCGGGCCTGGCAGTGCGCGAGCCCTCGCGGCATGCCCCCCGCTTCCTGCTGCTGTACGGCTCGCTGCGCGAGCGTTCGTACAGCCGGCTGCTGACGTTCGAGGCCGCACGACTGCTGACGGCCATGGGCGGCGAGGTCCGGATCTTCGATCCGGCCGGCCTGCCGATGCCGGATGGTGAGCCGGACACGCACCCCAAGGTGCAGGAGCTTCGAAGTCTGGCCGCATGGTCGGAAGGCATGGTGTGGTGCTCCCCGGAGCGGCATGGCGCGATGACGGGCATCCTGAAGGCCCAGATCGAGTGGATTCCGCTGGCACTCGGCGCGGTGCGGCCGACGCAAGGCAAGACCCTGGCCGTGATGGAGGTCTCGGGCGGCTCGCAGTCCTTCAATGCCGTCAACCAGATGCGCGTGCTCGGACGCTGGATGCGCATGATCACCATCCCCAATCAATCCTCGGTGGCCAAGGCGTTCAACGAGTTCACCGAGGACGGGCGCATGAAGCCGTCGGCGTTCTACGATCGCGTCGTCGGCGTGATGGAGGAACTGTTCAAGGTCACGCTGCTGACGCGCGACGTCAGCCCGTATCTGGTGGATCGCTACAGCGAGCGCAAGGAAGATGCGGAAGCCGTGGCAAGGCGCGTTAACCAACGCGCGGTCTGAGACGGGCGTGCTGACGATCCAGGCGGAGCGGCTTGCGGGCTTTCTCGCGTTCAAAGGCCCGGCGTCCAGGGTGATCGACGCAGGCCATCGCCGCCCGAACGCAGAGCTTCGTGGCAGCCGGGCGAGCTTTGGGAATCTCCGCCTCTGCGGTCAGCAAGAGCATTTCGCGCCTGGAGGCACGCCTCGGCGTGCGGCTGTTTCAGCGCAGCACGCGATCCGTCCGCCTGACGACGGAAGGAAGCGTGTTCCTCGAGCGATGCCAGCGCATCCTCGTCGAGCTGGAGGCGGCGGAGCATGAGATGTCGTCGATGACCCAGCTCCCGCGCGGTCGCTTGAGAGTCGGGTTGCCCTACGCGGCAGGTCTTGCGCTACCGGTCCTTGCCGGTTTCATGGAGCAATATCCGGAGATCGAGCTGGACCTGGACTTCAGCGGGGAGCCAAGCGATTCCCGCCTGGTGTCGAGACGCCTCGGCGCCTTCCGCATCCTCCTGGTGGCTTCCCCGAGCTATCTGAAACGGCGCGGGCGACCGGCCAAGCCTGAGGATCTTGCAGGGCACGACTGCCTGCACTACCGCTACCCCAGTTCTGGCAAATTGCAGCCATGGCCGCTCCTGGTGAACGCGCACCGCGGGATAGCCTGTGTCCCCGATTTCGCGGTCAAGGATGCGTTGAGCAGCGGCGATCTTCAGGTCGTGCTCGATGGCCACGTGACGCGCTCGAATACATTTCGGATTCTCCGGCCCACCAGCAAGCAGATGTCGCCGAAGGTGCGCGCTTTCGTTGACTACGTGATCGCGCATTTCGCAGGCGGTCTGGCCTGGTCGGTGCCAAGTCTGTGCATCGATCGAGGTAGCCCGAGTCGGGGCCGGAAAGC
>JACMOG010000030.1 GCA_014378125.1 Vitreoscilla sp.
CCAGCCGCGCCTGTACGTCACCTGCTCGGTGCTGCACAACCCCACCGGCGTCTCGCTGAGCCTGGCCTCCGCGCACCAGGTGCTGCGGCTGGCCGAGCAACACGACTTCCGCATCGTCGAGGACGATACCTACGCCCATCTCGCGCCCGCGCACGCCCCGCGCCTGTCCGCGCTCGACGGCCTGCGCCGGACCGTCTACGTGTCGGGCTTCGCCAAGATCCTGGCACCCGGCTGGCGCGTGGGCTTCCTGGCCGCGCCGCCCGACCTGGTGGAACGCCTCGTCGACGTGGAGCTGCTGGGCCCGCTCACCACGCCGGCGCTGCTCGAACAGGCCGTCTCGGTCTGCCTGGAGCAGGGCTGGCTGCGCCGCCACGCCGACCGCGTGATCGCGCGCCTCGGCGCGGCCCGCACGCGCAGCGTGAAGCTGGCGCTGGCCGCCGGCTGCCGCTTCGCCACGCCGCCTGCGGGCTTGTTCGGCTGGGTGGACACCGGCGTGGATACGGAACGATTGGCCACCGACATGCTGGACGACGGGTGGCTGCTGGCGCCGGGCACGGTGTTCCATCCCGGAAGACGGCCGTCGACGCTGATGCGGATCAACTTCGCGACGACGCAGGATGCGAGGTTCTGGCGGGCGTTCGAGAAGGCGCGGGTGGGATGACGCGGCCTACCCGCGACGGGATCGCGAGGGTCGCGTGGCAATGATCTCCGCCTGCCGCGCCAGGCGCTCGCGGTAGATCGTGCGTGCGTTGAAGGCCGGGGACATCTCAAGGATTTCGCCGGCGCTCAGGCCTTGCCTCGCAGCCTCCGACTCCCAGCCATCGACGACCGCCATGACCTGCTCGATGATCTGGTCGGCCTGCGGCACGCTCACGTTGTAGGCCCAGGCAGAGGCGCGCACGGCGACCATGTCGGAATCGTTCGTCGTTCCGTCGATGGAGAGCACGTGGGACTCCTTGGTGCTCGGGTTGACGTCGAACGCTGGCGACAGGCGCCAGCCATCGGATTCGAGGATGAACCCGTGGTTGCGAAGATGGTCGTCGCGATTGCTCACGCAGACGTTGAAGACCACGCGACGGAACAACTGCGCAAGGTCTTCGGCCGGGCTCGCGCCATGATCCTGGATGAACTGGGCAATGTCGATGTAGCTGGCGTCGTCGCTGTTCTCCACCTTGCGGAGCATGGTGAAGGCGGACGCGTAGAACATGCGTCGGCCTTGCCCATCTCGATCGAAGCGCTTCGAACACAGCGTGTGGAACTTGCTGTTCAAGCGCACCAGCTTGACCTGGGGCACGTGGATCTGCGCGTGTGCCGCGAGCGTGTGAAGCACGTGCTCCCAGAGGGCGGTATCGGTCTTGTCGTCGCCGGCCGGAAACTTGGCGATCCACAGCGACTTGTCGGTCTCCCTGAAGTTCGCCTTCGGGCGGGCGCCCCCGAGCGAGGCACCCGGTGCGACGAGCACCGCCAGCCACCGGCGCAGGTCGTCCAGGTTGTCGATCTTGTCCTCGCTCAGTGCCCTGGCGACGACCTCGAGCTCGCGCAGGCTGGTCACGGGCGGCGCCGCATTCTTCTCCGCCGCGAGCCAGGTCGTGCTGCCCTTCTTGCGAAAGCGCAGCGCGCCTTGGCGGGTTTCGTCCTGGACTCCGACGAGGAAGTCCCACGCGTGCAGGTTGCGCGGCAAGCGCTTGTCGTCGCGGGCCTGCAGCCCTTCGCGGCGCTGCATGAGCTTCTTGCCCCAGCGGTCTGGCGTGGAGTCGAGGAAGACGCCGAAGTTGGTGGATCCGTCGATGGGATTGAATGGCGCCTCGTCGAGCGTCAGGCCCGGATCGAGCTGGAAGGCGAGACCGCCCTTCAGCCACGCCTTGTCGTACTCGAATCGCACATTGCCGCGGACGTTGAAGAGTGTGCCGACCCGTGCCTGCGGCTGCAGGTCGGAGTCGATCCAGACTTCAAGCTCGTCGTTCATCGTGCGGCTTCTCAGGGGTCGAGTTCGGCGTCTTGCAGCTTGCGTCCCACGACGTCGTCGGCCCCCAACTTGGCGATGTCCGCTTCCAATCCGAGCACGGACATCAGGCGGACGTAAGTGCCCAGCCCGACGGCCGGATCCCCCAGCTCGGCATTGCGCAGCGTCGAGCGCGCCATGTTGGCGCGCATGGCCACCGTCCGCGTTGTCAGCTTGCGGCGCAGGCGTGCGAGGCGAAGACGCTTGCCGAACTCGGCGAGGAGCTTGTCTTCCTTCGGGAACAGGCGGGGTGCAGCGGCAGGCATGACGTGTATTGTAGGCCAAAGTGCCATTTCTGGACTGGAATGCACTCCCGTGCGCCGAGTCAAGGCGTCACGAATTTCCTTGCCCGTTCGCGCATGGCCTCCACCTCGCCGACCTGCGCGCCCCGCACGTGCATCTTCAGCGAGTCGCGCATGTCCTGGCAGGGCGAGAAGCCGGTCGCCGGCGACCAGTTCTTCAGTACGGTCTGCTCGGCGCGAAAGGCATCACGGCGCGATGAATCGCCCGTGGTGCGCAACAGCAGGGCGCCGCTCATGGCGACGCTGAGCAGCGTGTCCGAATGAGCGGCCATCGTGTCGCTGGTCGTGCGGCATTGCCGCTCGCGCGCCTCATCGCCGCCGGCATGGTTTCGGCAGAGATCCATCAGCGCGGAGTAGCTCGGGAACGCCGAGTCCGCGGCCTCGCCTTCGCCCTTGGACACGAGGTCGCTCGCCGCCGCCAGTTCCGGGGTGTCATCGGTGACGTGCCTGGCGATCGCGCCCGGGATTGCGGTGTAGTAGAGGTCGAAGCGCGATGACGCCGCCAGGTTCTCCATCGCCTCCCGCATGCCCGCGTCGTCGCCACTGGCCTGCGCCTGCGCAAGCAGATGAATCCACGGCGTGCCATTGCCCGCGTCGACCTGCGTCCAGCGTCGAGCGCTGATGGAACTGCAGCTGGGTGGGGCATCCCGCAGCGAATGGCACAGGCCGTAGCCGATGGCATAGAGCCTGGCATCCGAGGTGGTCGCCGCCTGTTGGACCACCGCCTCATCGCGACCTGCGATGTCGCGCATGCGTCCGACATCGATCAGGTCGGCCACGGCGCGATCCAGCGGGTCCGAGCTTGCACGCAGCGCGGCATCGAGTCGCGCTTGCGCATCGATGAAACGTGCCGTGGGCGCACGCATCTGGACGGGCGTGTCGCCCTCGGCCGCGGGCTTGGCAAACTGCGGCCCATCCTCGATGCCGCACTGTTCCTTCAAAGCTGCCTTGGACGGCGCGGAAGCGGCCAGCGATTCCGCGAACGTCCACGGATCGTCCGGCATCACGGCCAGCGCCAAGGCGGCGTCGCGCTGCGCACGCATCGAAGGAGGATCGATGTCGATCTCGGGCGGCGACACCGCGGCACCGTGCTGGATCGCCGGCCCGCGCACCCACCACCAGCCCAGGCCAGCCACCAGGGCGGCCGCCGCCGCGATCGCGAGGCGACGATGCGTGACGAACGGGCGCTTGATGGGTCGCTCCTACTTCTTGCCCAGCTCTTCCCAGCGCTCCATCATCGCAAGCAGCTGTTCATCCAACTGCGCGAAGCGGGCCTGCGCCGCGGCGATCTTGTCCTTGCCTTGGCTATAGAGCTCGGTGCTGGCTAGCGACGCCTCCAGCGCCTTGTGCTCGGTCTCGAGGGCCTCGATCTTCCTGGGCAGCTCGTCCAGCTCGCGCTGTTCCTTGTAGCTCAGCTTGGCCTTGGACTTGGCGGCCGGCACCGCGGGCGCGGCCACGGCCGAGGCCGAGGCCACGGGGGCGGTCGCG
>JACMOG010000342.1 GCA_014378125.1 Vitreoscilla sp.
AGCTTCGACGACCTGCGCAAGGTACTGCCGGACGAGGCGCTCGAGATGCTGGTGCCGCAGGGCAGCGGGGTGCCTGCGTTCGACGTGGCGCGCACTTCCCATCCGCTGCGCATCCTGCGGCGCAGCATGCTCGATCCGCGGCGTCCGCTTCGTTCGCTGCAGGTCGCGATCTCGGACGCCGGTCCGCAACTGCAGCGCTGGCGCACGGCCGACGTCGTCATCGAGCTGAAAAGCCCGGCGCTTTGGCCTCGCGTGGCCGACGTGCCGGCCACCTTTCGGCATCCCGCCGCGGTGCTCGCCGGCGAGGTCGACATGCACAACGTCCCCGGCCCCTTCATCGTCGAGGCGCTGGACGGCGCGCCCGACTTCATCAGCTGGGAATCCGTGCGCGTCGATCTCGGCGAGGGTTCCGATGCTCGCAGCCTGCTCAAGTTCTCGGCCAAGGGAGTGTTCTATGTCGGCTCGAAATGATCGCATCCTGATGCTGGCCGGCGCACTGGCGCTGGGCGCCTCCGTTGCCAGGGCCCAGACCATCGGGGACTACAGCCGGGCGCAGCGCCAGATGCTGGAGAACGCCATGAGCCAGGCGGCAGCTCGGTCGGCGGCCGTGTCGGTGTCGGCGCCCGCCGCGGCCGTTTCATCGGTCCCGTCGCAGCCTTTGCCTGCGCCGCATCTCGGGCCGCCGACGCTGCCCGCGCTGCCGACAGAGGTACGGGTCAGTGGCGTGTTCGCGTCCGGTGCTTCCTCCGAGGCGGAGGGAGTCGTCGATGCGACGGCTTACCTGCTGCAGGCCGGGCAGGGCGTTCCGGGCACGCCCTGGCACGTGGAGTCGGTCGCCGTCGATCGCGTGGTGTTGAGTCGCCACTCCGGCATGGTGGCGACCGACACCGAAGTCGCCCGCAAGGTCTTCGCGCTTCCGGCGTTGCGTTGAGCCGGCCATGGGACTGCTCGAGATGTTGCGTCGTCGTGAACAGGCCGAACCGGTGGCGGCATCGCTGGCGTTGGCCCGCCGGCCCGCGGTGGCCGCCCCGGCGGCCAACTTCGATCGCGTGGAGGATTTTCGCGGGTCGGAACCGTTGCCCGAGGTACTGGCGCATTTTCACCAGCTTCCGCCATACCAGGCCTTGCTCACCGTCGGGTCCGAGGCGATCTACCAGTTGCCCACGATGCTGCACGACAAGCTGATCGCGCTCGATTGCGGCGCGCGCCAGGCCCGGCTCGTCCGGGCCACGATGCCGGCGGCCGACCGGCTGGCGCTCGATGGCACGGCCAAGGCCGTCAAGGGCGCGTTGCGGGCGCACGGCTATGGGATCGTCGGCGAGCTGGTCGCGGAGCCACGCGTGCTCAAGGAGATCCTGCGCAATGCCGGTGCCTCCGGCAAGGCGGGCACACGCGGCGGTCCGATGCAGTTGTTCGAGCGCTGGATCGCGCTGGCCGTGCCCACCGGGGCGACCGACCTGCACATCGAGGTGCGGCGCAACACGGCCATCGTGCGCATCCGGGTCGATGGTCGTGTCGAGCCCTTGCCCGACGGACAGGGCGGACGCTACAGCCGCAAGGAGGTCGTCGATGCGATCGCGGCTGGCTACAACAGCACGCGCAAGGGCAACAACGTCTCGCAGTACAACGCCGACCAGTTCGTCGACTGCATGATCGATCTCGACCTGCCGGGCACCGCGGGCCAGCTGCGCTACCAGAACGTCAAGGGCCGGCTCGGGCCGAAGACCGTGGTGCGCATCCTGCGCACGGGCGACGAGAACCGCATTCGTTTCGATGCGGCGGGCTACGCGGCCAGTCACCTGCGCCTGTTGCGCCTGGCCGGGCGCGCGGGCAAGGGCATCGTCCTGTTGTCGGGCGTCACCAGCTCGGGCAAGTCGACCAGCCTCAAGAGCTTCATCGAGACGCTGCCGGGGCTCGACCAGAAGGCGATCTACACGGTGGAGGATCCGATCGAGTACGAGATCGCCGGCGCCCACCAGATCGAGGTGCTGCGTGACCTCGGCAACGACGAGGAGACGCGGCGCCGCTACGCCGAGGTGATGCGCGCGCTGATGCGTTCCGATCCCGATGGCGTGATGCTGGGCGAGATCCGCGACAAGCTCACCGCGCTGTTCGCGCTGCAGATCGCCGAGACCGGCCACCTGGCGATGGGCACGGTGCATGCGCATCTCATCTCCAACATCATCCCCCGCCTGACCAACGACCAGATCGGCGTGAGCCGCCAGGCGCTCACCGGGCCCAACATCCTCAACCTGCTGGTCTACCAGGCGTTGGTGCCCAAGCTGTGCCGCTGCTGCGCGCTGCCGACGCCGGTGGCCGTGCGCGTGGATCCCGATGCACGCGAGATCGATGAAGTCCTCCGGCGGCGCTTCGGCGTGGCCACGGCTCGCCTTCGCTGGACGCGTCCCGAAGGGTGCGCGGCGTGCCAGGGACGGGGAACCCACGGCAAGACGATCGTCGCGGAGATGCTGCAGCCCGATCGCACCTGGCTGCGCCATGTCCGCAACAACGATGACGACGCCGCGCTGCAGCACTTCCGCTCGGCCGGCAACCGCCAGTTCGAGAGCGCGGACATGACCGGCAAGACCGTCTTCGAACACGCGTTGTGGAAGGCGCTGCAGGGTGAGATCGACGTGCGCAACTGCGAGGAGTTCGACGGCTTCGAGCGCTTCGAGATCCTGTCGTGCCAGGAGCGGCCATGAGATCGGCGCGCGCTCTCGTCGACTGGGTCGCCCTGTTCGACTTCCGTGCCACCCGGGCGGAGTTCTACCGCGATTTCGCCGAGATGTTCCATCGCAACGAGGCCCTGGTGAGCTTCCTGGAGGGCGAGATCGCCAACGCGACCCTCACGCGCCAGCGCAGCCGGGCACGCGCGTTGCGGCTCGTGCTGCATCGGCACCAGGACGGCGAGCATGCGAGCCGGGTGTCGCACCTGCTGGAGGGCGTCGTGCCGCGCACGGACGCCATGCTGCTGGCGGCCGTCGACCGCGCGGTCGACAAGCCGCAGGCGCTGCGCGCGCTGGCCGTCGCCATCGAGAAGCAGCAGCAGATGATGCGGCTGATGCTGGGCTATTCGGTGCTGCCGGCCATCACGATCCCCATCTGCTACGTGCTCATCGCCTTGCTGGGCAAGGTCATCCTGGTCATCGACGACGCGACGCCGGTGTATGCGCAAGAGGCGCTGTGGCAGGGCATGAACGGCTGGGCGCGGGACATTGCCGTCTACGCCGGTTCGTGGGGGCCGCAGACGGTGCTGGCGTTGGCCGTGTCGCTGGTCACGGTGTTGTGGTCGCTGCCGCGATGGCGCGGTGCGTGGCGGCTACGCGTGGAGTCGTGGCCCGTCTACGGCCTGTACCGCGACTTCCAGGCGGGCATGCTGTTCAGCTCGATGGCGATGATGCTGCGCACCGGCGAGACGCTGAAGGGCAGCATCGACGACCTCACGCATCGCGCATCGCCGTGGATGCGCTGGCATCTCGGCCGCGTCGTCGACGCGCTCGACGAGAACCCGACGGCGACGCTCGATGCCTTCCGGCGCGGGCTGTTGTCGCCCCACCTGTTGTCCCGTGCTTCTACGCTCAATCGTTCGAGCACCTCGTTCTCCGACGTGCTGATCCAGCTGGGCACGTCCGAAGGCGAACGGGTCCTGGCGCGCGTGAAGCGAGCGGCGGTCGTCGCCAACATTGCGCTGGTCGGCCTGTTCGCGTCGGTCGCCACCTTCATGGGCGTGGCGTCGATGACGGTGCCCGGGACGTTCGCGTCCCTGATGGAGCCTTCCAACCTGATGGCCCTTCGCGCGGCCTATGACGCGACGCATCCGCCGCATTGACGTTGCCGCCGAGGCCGGCGCGTCGTTCGACATCCCGCCCGCGCGAATCCGCGCGCGTGCGGAGCCCGGGACGAGGATCGTCCATCAACTGATCGAGGAGAAGTCATGAAGTTCCGCCCCCATCCCCGTGGCCCGATCGCCGCATCCTTCCGTGGCTGCCAGCGCGGCAACGCGCTCGTGTTCAGCATGCTGGGGCTGGTCATCGGCGGCATCACGCTGGCGCTGGGCATCAGCTACTACCAGAGCTCGCAATCCAATGCCCAGGTGCAGGGCACCATCAGCGAGATCAGCGCCATCATCGGCGGCGCGCAACAGAACTACGGGCAGTATGGCTACAAAGGCCTGACCACCGCCGTGGCCGTCGGGTCTCGCGTGATCCCGGACACCCGGGCGGACACCGGCGGCGCGACAGCCACCAACAGCTACTCCGGCGCGATCACGCTGGTCGACAACTCGGCTACCACGCCCAGCACCGCGAAGCTGAGCTACGCCAACGTGCCGGCGGCGCAATGCACGCAATTGATCAACGGTGCGCAGAGCCTGGCGCGCCGCGTCACCATCGGCACCGCCGACGTGAAGCCGCTCGACGGCGCGATCGACATCGTGCGGGTGAACACCCAATGCACTTCGGCCACGAATGTCGCGATCGACTTCGTGTTCGGCCGCACCTGAGCCATGGCGCCGCTTCGCCGTTCCCGCACGCATCAGCGGGGCAACGCGCTGGTCTTCGCGCTGCTGGGCCTGCTCGTCTCTGCGCTCGGCGCCGCCGGCATGATCCAGGGCAGCCGCCTGCAGGCGCGGCGCGAGGCGGGCAATGGCGAGGCGACCATCCTCGACAACCTGCGCGGCGCCACCAACAACGCCATCTTCGAATCGATGGCGCTGGTGCAGAACGGCGCCGCCATCGGCAAGAACGGCACGACCGTCACGCCGGTCACCGTCGATGGCGAGCTGGTGTGGCAGCCCCGCATCGCGGATCTGGTCGCGATGGGGTACCTGCCGCCCGGCTGGACCGCGACCGCCTCCACGCTGAACAACGCGCCTTACGCGATCGAGTTCAGGCGCGTGCCGGCCGGCTGCGTCGCGGCGGCGTGCAATATCGAGGGTCACGTCGTGCTCGAGGGCCCGATCCGATCCGGCGCCGTCGACACCGACGGAGCCGTCATCGGGCCGATCCTGGCTCGCATCGGCGCGGACTCGGGCGTGTCGCTGCCCACCGATCCCACGCGCATCGTGGGCTTCGGCAACACCTGGAGCCTGTCCAATCCGGTGGCGGGCCAGCCCGCCGGCGTCGTGGCCGTACGGGTGGGCACGGGGTCGTCGGGTTATGGACAGTTCGTGCGCATCGGCGACAGCCGGGATCCGAACCTGGCGGGCAACCTCACGGTGGCCGGCAACACGCTCTTCGGAGGCGGAGGCGGCACGCACAGCGAGTTCCGCTCGGCGCTGCAGGTGGATGCGCAGCCGGTGTCGGTGCGCAACGCGAGCGGTGCCGACTGCGTCTGGCTGCGGCCGGACGGCGTGGTCGACATCCTGTGCAGCGGATCGCTGTCGGCCACCTCGGGCGTCTTTCGCGACGCGTCGGGCCATGCCACGTCGATCGCGGGGACAGGCCTGGTCACCGGTGGAAGCGTGGCCGCTGACGGCGGGCTGGTCACATCCGCGATGACGGCGTTCGGCACGGACGATCCGAACGCGCTCGTCGTCAAGGTGGGCGACCTGTTCGTTCGCAATCCGACGGGCACCGCCTTGCTGCGCGCCGCGGCCAACGGCGATGTCACGGCGGGCAACGACCTCGTGGCCACGGGCGCCGTCCAGGGCCAGCGACTCACGCTCACGGGCGCCGTCAACGAAGGGGAGGCCTGCAGC
>JACMOG010000343.1 GCA_014378125.1 Vitreoscilla sp.
CCGCTGGCCCAGGCCTCCGCCTACCTCCACGCCCAGCAACAGCGCCGCGCCCCGCCCCCGCTGTCCCCCTTCGAGCTGCTGGCGTCCCCCCCGCGCGACGCGGAGCGCGCGCGGCGCGCGATCGAGCTGCATGTAGGGGCGTAGCGCGCTTCGGTTTGAAGTGAGGGTCGAACGCTTCGCTTTGGAGTGGGGGTTCTACGCTTCGCGCGGGCACCCGCCCCGCGCGAAGCGTTCAACCCTCACTCCTTCAGATCAACGGCCCCGAGCGCCCCGCCTCCTCGTCACCCAGCGCGCGCAGCCCATGCAGCATGGCGGCATGCATATGCAGATCGGCACTCGAATGCACCGGGGTCGTCGTCGCGTCCGAGGAGGAGGAGGACGAGGCGAGCAGATCCGCCGCAGGCTGCGCCAGCCCGTCCGAGAGCGCCGGCGATGTCGTCGTCGAAGAAGACGAGCCGCTCGAGCCCTGCGCGAACCACACGTCGGCCATCGCGTGCGTGGCGCCGTCCGAGGTCGTGTAGCTGGACGTGAGGCCCAGCAGGTTGCCGTGGTCGCTGGCGGTGCCGGCCAGGCCGTGCAGGTCCAGCGACGTGATGCCCAGCTCGGTGAGCGTCTTCAGCTCGCCGGCCTCGGTCTTGCCGTCGTGGTTGGCGTCCACCCACACCACCAGGTCCTTGAAGTGCGCATCGGCGGCCGTCAGCCTGCCGTCGCCGTTGCTGTCGTATTGCGCCATGGCCTGGTAGCCGTTGGCCGCGCGCGAGCCGTCGGCCAGGCGGGTGCCGACGCCGAACAGCTCGGTGCCGTCGTCGATCTTGCCGTTGTGGTTCAGGTCGATCGCCAGCAGGCCGTCGGTGGTCGACGTCCAGCCGGTCTTGCTGGCGTGGCCGCCGCCCAGCAGGTCGTAGGTGACGCCGTGCGCGGCGCTGGTGGTGCTGATGCCGTCGCCGTTCAGGTCGAGCACCACGGGCGAGACGCCCACCAGCGCGTGGATCTGCGGGTCCGTGAGCGCGCTGATCTGGGCGCCCGTGAGCGCGGACACCTGGTCCATGGAGAACACGTGCAGGTCGGCGGTGGTCAGCGCCTGGATCTGCGCGGTGGTCATCGCGGCGAGATCGTCGGTGCTCATCGCGATGATCTGCGTCGTGGTGAGGCCCGCGATCACGCTGGTCGACAGGTTGCTGAACTGGTCGGTGGTGAGCGCCGAGAACTGCGTGGCCGTGAGCGCATGGAACTGGGTGGAGGTGAACACGGCCAGGTCCTGCGTGCTCAGCGCCACGATCTGGCTCGTGCCCAGCGCGGCCACCTGCGCGGTGGACAGCGCGGCGATCTGGTCGGTGCCGAAGGCCTGGATCTGCGCCGTGGTCATCGCGGCCAGCGTGGCGGTGGCCAAGGCGTGCACGTCGCCGGTGCTCAGCGCGTGCACCACGTCGGTGGCGATCGCCACCACCTGCGTGCTGGTCAGCGCGCCGAACTGCGCCGTCGTCAGCGCCAGGATCTCGGCGCTGGTGGGCGCGCCGACGTCGGCGGGCGGGGGCGCCTGGAACTGCGCCGTGGTGAGCGCGGCGATGTCGGCGGTGGGCAGGTTGGCCACCTGGTCGGTGGTCAGCGCCGCGATCGCGGATGTCGACAGCGCCGCGAACTGGCGGCTGCTCAGGGCGTCGAGGTGCGCGTTGTCCAGCGACGCCACCTGCGTGGACGTCAGCGCGCCCACTTCGGTGGTGCTCAGCGCCTGCACCTGCGCCGTGGTGAGGGCCGCGAGCATGTCGGTGCCCAGCGCGGCGACGTTGGCCGAGCCGAGCGCGACGATCGCCCCCGTGCTCAGGTGCGCGATCTGGTCGGTGGTGAACGCGGCGACCTGCGCGGTGGTGAGCGCGCCCACCTGCGCGGTGGTGAGCCAGCCCACCTCGGTGCCGGACAGCGCGGAGATGCCCGCGGTGTCCAGGGCGCGGATGGCCGACGTGCTCAAGGCCGCCAGGTCCTGCGACTGCAGCGCGTTGAGCTGGGCCGAGGTCAGTGCCGCGGCCTCCGCGGGGGTCAGCGCCGCGAACTGCGTGCTGGTGAGGGCGTTCAGCTGGCCGGTGCGCAGCGCGGCCATCTGGCTCGTCAACAGCCCGGCCACCTGTGCCGTCGACAGGGCCGCGAGCTGCGCCGTGGTGAGGGCGCCGAACTGCGCGGTGCTCAACGCGTCGAGCGCGGCGATGCCCAGCGCGCGCACGTCGGCGGTGGTGAGCGCGGCCACCTGGTCGGTGCGCAGCGCCGCCACCA
>JACMOG010000344.1 GCA_014378125.1 Vitreoscilla sp.
GCGGGCGGCGGCCTCCAGCGAGGCCTGGGCGGCGGCGTCGCGCTGCGGGTCGTCGTCGGCGAAGAACACGGGGCGGCCCAGCACGATGCGCTCCAGGTCGCGGCCGGCATGCGCCTCGGCGGCGCGCTTCAGGTGCAGCAGGTAGCTGGCGATGACGTCGCCGAAGGCCACCGACCGGCCGGCGCCGATGTCGGTGTGTTGATCCATCAGCGCCGAGCCCAGCACGCTCTTCATCGAGCGCATCAGGCGGCCGTCGGTGCCCTCCACGTAGGCGGCGACCGCGGCGCGGCCGTACTGCTTGGGCAGGGTGTGCAGGTCCTTGCCCTCGGCCACGTAGAACACGGCGGTGGGCATGGTTCGGCCGCGTTCGCCGTGCTGGGGCTCCAGCGGCACCAGGGCCATGCCGGCGTCGGTGGGCACGGCCACGGCCGAGTTGGAGGTGCCGAAATCGATGGCGCAATAGTCGCGCGCGGAGGCCTGCATGGGAATTGGGGGCGAAAGGGGCGTGATTGTGCGAGGGTCGGACCCTCTCGTCAATGGTGGGGTGCGGCGCGCCAAATCGACGGCGAGACGCCGGAAATCACCCCCTGTATTCGGGTTGCCCCTAGCCCACGGGCGCCGCGACCCGTAAAATCGTCGGGTTTTGCGTCTTCCAGTCTCCGCGCGCCAGCCGGCGAGCCCAGCCCGAGTTCCCATGCCTCATTCCGCCCTCACCGCCCTGTCGCCGCTCGACGGCCGATACGCCCCCAAGCTGGCCGCGCTGCGCCCGCTGCTGTCCGAGTTCGGCCTGGTGCACCGCCGCGTGCAGGTCGAGGTGGAGTGGCTGATCGCGCTGTCCGAGGCCGGTTTCGTCGAGTTCCCCGCGTTGCCGGAGTCCGCCAAGGGCCTGCTGCGCTCGCTGGTGGTGCGCTTCTCCGAGGCCGACGCCCAGTCGATCAAGGACATCGAGAAAGAGACCAACCACGACGTCAAGGCCGTCGAGTACTGGCTGCGTGCGCGCATCGGCCATGTGCCCGAGCTCAAGGACAAGCTGGAGTTCATCCACTTCGCCTGCACCAGCGAGGACATCAACAACACCAGCCACGCGCTGATGCTCAAGTCCGCCCGCGAGCAGGTGCTGCTGCCGGCCATCGACGGCATCCTCACGCGCATGCAGGCCATGGCGCATCGCTTCGCCGCGGTGCCCATGCTGGCCCGCACGCACGGCCAGACGGCCAGCCCCACCACGGTGGGCAAGGAAGTGGCCAACGTGCTGGCGCGCCTGACGCACGCCCGCGCGCGCATCGCCGACGTGGTGCTGCTGGCCAAGATGAACGGCGCGGTGGGCAACTACAACGCGCACGTCTCGGCCTACCCCGACGCCGACTGGGAGGAGTTCTCGCGCAAGGTCGTCGAGGAGCGCCTGGGCCTCAAGCTCAATCCGTACACCATCCAGATCGAGCCGCACGACTACATGGCCGAGCTGTTCGACGCCACCGTGCGCCTGAACACCATCCTCATCGACTGGTCGCGCGACGTCTGGGGCTACGTGAGCCTGGGCTACTTCAAGCAGAAGACGAGGCC
>JACMOG010000345.1 GCA_014378125.1 Vitreoscilla sp.
ACCCTGCTCGCGCTGGGCATCATCGTCGCGCTCGCGCTCGACGCGCTGCTGCCGGGCCGGCCCGCGCTGGTGGTGGCGCTGTGCCTGGCAGGCATGATGCCGATCGCGGTCATCACGATCCGCGCGCAGCTCCAGCCGATGCTGTCGCTGTTCCGCGCGCTCGAAGGCACCGTCACCAGCTACAAGGACGGCGACTTCTCGTTCAGCCTGCACTGGCCGCACAACGACGAACTGGCCGACCTGGTGGCGTCCCACAACGCGCTGGGCAACGTGCTGCGCGAGCAGCGGCTCGACCTCGTGCAGCGCGAACTGCTGCTCGACACGATGGTCCAGAACACGCCCGTGGCGATGCTGCTGGTGACCGACGCGCGCACCGTCGTCTACGCCAACCTGGCCGCGCGCCAGCTGCTCGGCGAAGGCCGCAAGCTCGAAGGCCACGCGCTGGCCGACCTGCTGCGCGTGGCCACGCCGGCGCTGACCGAGGCCCTCGAGCGCGGCGGCGACGGCCTGTTCACCGTCGGCGACGGCGAGGACGAGGAGGTCTACCACCTCGCGCGGCGCAGCTTCAGCCTCAATGGCCGGCGCCACGAACTGCTGCTGCTGCGCCAGCTCACGCTCGAACTGCGGCGCCAGGAGGTGCAGACCTGGAAGAAGGTGATCCGCGTGATCAGCCACGAGTTGAACAATTCGCTCGCGCCCCTGACCTCGCTGGCCCACTCGGGCGCGGAACTGGTGCGACGCGGCCAGACCGAGCGCTTGCCGCAGATTCTCGAGACCATCGGTGAGCGCACGCGCCACCTCGAGACCTTCATCCTCGGCTACGCCAGCTTTGCCAAGCTGCCCTCGCCACGCGTGGAGAGCTGCGCGTGGGCCGGCTTCGTCGACCAGCTGGCGCAGCAGGCCACGTTCCGCGTGGTCGGCGCGCTGCCGCTGGAGCCGGCCAGCTTCGACCCGGCGCAGATGGCGCAGGCGCTGCTGAACCTGATCAAGAACGCCCACGAATCGGGCTCGGCGCCGGCCGACGTCGCGCTGGCGGTCAAGGCCGCGCTGGGCATGCTGCGCATCGAGGTCATGGATCGCGGCCCGGGCATGAGCGAGGCCGTGCTGACCAACGCGCTGGTGCCGTTCTACTCGACCAAGCGCAGCGGCACGGGCCTCGGCCTGGCGCTCGCGCGCGAGATCGCCGAGGCGCACGGCGGGCGCATCCTGCTCGCCAACCGCGACGGCGGCGGCCTGACCGTGGCGCTGATCATTCCGCTGCCGGCGCCGCTGTAGCGCGGCCGCGCCCGCGGGGCCGGATGGTAAGATCGTCCTTTCCCTCCAACCGCTCCGACCATGACCAGCAGCAGTTTTGACGCCCCCGACCACCCGCCCGCCACGTTCACCGAGTTTCGCGGCGTGCGCTTCCTCCACCTCGGCACCTCGTGGGTGCAGGGCGCGATGCGCATCGACCGCCCCGACCACATCGAGCTCGAATACGTGCAGATGATGATGCTGTGGATGCTGTTCGCCGAGCAGCCGCGCCACATCGTGCAAC
>JACMOG010000346.1 GCA_014378125.1 Vitreoscilla sp.
GCTGTTCTTCGTGGACAACATCTACCGCTTCACGCTGGCCGGCACGGAAGTGTCCGCGCTGCTGGGTCGCATGCCGTCCGCCGTGGGCTACCAGCCGACGCTGGCCGAGGAAATGGGCCGCCTGCAAGAGCGCATCACGTCGACCAAGGTCGGCTCGATCACCTCGATCCAGGCCGTCTACGTTCCTGCCGACGATTACACCGATCCGTCCCCGGCGACCACCTTCGGCCACCTGGACTCCACCGTGTCGCTGTCGCGCGAGATCGCCTCGCTGGGCATCTACCCGGCGGTCGACCCGCTCGACTCCACGTCGCGCCAGATCGACCCGAACGTCATCGGCCAGGAGCACTACGACACGACCCGCGCCGTGCAGGCCACGCTGCAGCGCTACAAGGAGCTGCGCGACATCATCGCCATCCTGGGCATGGACGAACTGGCGCCGGAAGACAAGCTCGCCGTGAACCGCGCGCGCAAGATCCAGCGTTTCCTGTCGCAGCCTTTCTTCGTCGCGGAAGTCTTCACCGGCTCGCCCGGCAAGTACGTGCCGCTGAAGGAAACCATCCGCGGTTTCAAGATGATCCTCGCCGGCGAATGCGACCACATGCCGGAACAGGCGTTCTACATGGTCGGCACCATCGACGAAGCCATCGAAAAGGCGAAGGGCATGCAGTAAGGCGCCCCGGCCGCCGCTGATCCAGCGGTGGCCAGCGTCCTGCAGACCTTCTCCCCCATCGAACTGGAACTCACATGGCAACCATTCACGTCGACGTCGTCTCCGCCGAAGAGCTGATCTTCTCGGGCGAGGCGAGCTTCGTCGCGCTGCCGGGCGAGAACGGCGAGCTCGGCATCATGCCGCGCCACACGCCGTTGATCACGCGCATCAAGCCGGGCGCCGTGCGCATCAAGCGCGCGAGCGACGGCGCCGAAGAATTCGTGTTCGTCGCCGGCGGCATCCTCGAGGTGCAGCCCGATCGCGTCACCGTGCTGGCCGACACCGCGATCCGCGGCAAGGACCTGGACGAGGCCAAGGCCACCGAGGCCAAGAAGGCCGCCGAGGCCGCGCTGGCCAACGCCACGGGCGACTTCGGCGTCGCCAAGGCGCAGAGCGAACTGGGCGTGCTGGCGGCGCAACTGGCCGCCATCCGCCGCTTCCGCGGCAACACCGGTCACTGACCAGGCGCAGCACGCTGCCCCGAGAGCCCGCCCACGGCAACGTGCGTGGGCTTTTTTGCGGATCATCGTTGGATTGCGGGGCGTCTGTTTGCGGGGCGCGCGGGGTTAGTCACGACTCACCGGGCGAGTCTCTTTTGTTCGTGTCCCCCGCCGGCCTGCGGCGCGGCTCCTCCTTGACCTCACAAAAGAGACTCGCCCGGTTCGTCGTGACTGACCCAGCGACGCCCAGCAGTGACCCAGCAACGTCCCATGCCCCAGCAACCCCCGCAAATCCGCGATGAACCTTTCTTGCGGGCAACCACCCAAGAAGCGGGGATTGGCGCAGGGCGGGCGGCGCGACACAATGCAACGACCGGTCGAGCAGGCTTGGTGGAGACTTCCATGAACCAGATTTCCAGCGAACAGTGGAACCAGATGGGCCGCGACTCGTTCGACGCCCGCCTGATCGCCATCATTCGCCGCAATCACCCCGAGCAGGCCGACAAGATGGACTTCGCGCAGGTGGTGGGCGCGTTCCGCCGCCAGTCCGCGAAGGCGCAGCACTACGGCCTGAACGACGAGCACTCGGCGGCCACCTACGTCTACACGGCGTGGCTGATGGGCGAGGAGTTCGACACGCGCATTCCCGCGGTGGCCCAGATCCTCGCCGACCGGCGCATGAAGTCCACCGAGAAAGCCACCGCGCTGGCCAATTTCTCTCGCCTGGTCTTCCGCACATTGTCAGGCGGCCCGAGCGCCAATGAAGCACCCAGGAGCGCCGCATGAACATGCCCAGTCCTCCCGCCCTTGGCGGACCTCTCGGCGACGCACTGGCCGGCGCCGGACCCGCGGCCGCACAGCAGCTGCAACAACTCGCCGCGCCCGGCGCCGGTGCCGCCCCCAAGGCCGCCGATCTCCAGTCGCAGGCGGAGGCCGCGGCCGGCGCGCAGGCGCAGCAGGCCATCGCCCAGGCACAGGCCCAGTCGGCACAGGCGCAGCAGGCCGCGCAGGCGGCACAGGCGCAGGCCGCCCAGGCC
>JACMOG010000347.1 GCA_014378125.1 Vitreoscilla sp.
GGCCTCGATCAGGTCGGCCGGCAGCGCGCCGCAGTTGATGGCCACGAACGGGCCGCGCGCCACGGCCGAGTTGGCGTGCACGATGGCGGCCACGCGCTCCTTGCCGCTGCCGTTGGGCCCGGTGATGAGGTCCGGCACGTCGGAGCGCGCCACCTGGCAGGCGAGCTCCAGCGTGCGCAGCGTGGCGTCGGCCTCCGCCACCAGGTCGCCCAGCGCGTAGCGTGCGGCCAGCGCACGCCTGCGCTCGCGGCGCTCCTGGCGCGCGCGGCGCAGCTCGGCACCGGCCTCGGCCAGCTCCAGCAGGTTCTCCACGGTGGCCAGCAGCTTGGCGTCGTCCCAGGGCTTGGCCAGGTAGTCGGCGGCGCCGGCCTTCACCAGCTCGACCGCGCTCTCCAGCCGCGGCCACGCGGTGAGCAGCACCACGGGCACGTCGACATGGCGCGCGCGGATGGCGCGGAACAGCGCGATGCCCTCCTCGCCCGAGGTGGTGTCGGCGGAGAAGTTCATGTCCTGGATGACGACGTCGACCGGCTCGCGCTCCAGCAGGGCCAGGCCCTGCTCCGGCGACAGCGCCACCAGCGCGCGGATGTCGCGCAGCGACAGCGCGAGCGCCAGCGCCTCGCCGACACCCGGGTTGTCGTCGATGACCAGGACGGTGCGCATCACGCGCCGACCCCGCGGCGGGCCATCAGTTGGTGGCGGGCGGCGCCATCGATTCCAGGATCAGCTGGCAGTGGTGCGCCAGCAACTCGATGGAGGTCTTGCGCAGGCGCTCGACGTCCGCCTCGGCCAGCTTGTTCATGCCCGCATCGGCGTCCACGCCGCCCACCCTGGCCTGGTCGTGGATCAGCTTGCTGCCGATGGCCAGGTGCGCGGCGTTCAGGTCGTGCCACGCGTCGTAGGCGTGCTGGAAGCGCGGCATGTAGTCGGCGATGCGTTCGGCGCAGACCGCGGCCTGCTTCGGCATCATCACCGACTCGCCGTACAGCGCGGCATCGGCCTGTGGACTGTTCGACTGCGCTGCGGGCACGTCGGCCTGCGGGCTGTTCGACTGCGCGGCCGGCTGATCGGCCGCAAGCGCCGCACCGCCCAGCAGGGCGAAAGCGGCGGCCGCGAGAAATTGGATTCGGGACGTCATGCCGCCATTGTGCCGGGCTCGCGCCGGCAAGCTGTGACCGAATCCTTCGGGCCTTCCGCATGGTGCCGCCCCGCCCGCGCTCAGGCGATCCCGCGCATCGCCTGCGCGGGCGGCAGCGCGGCCGCGCGGCGGGCCGGCGCGAGCACCGCCACCTGGCCCAGCGCCCACAGCACCAGGGCGCCCAGCGGCAGGTACAGCGCCGGCAGGCGCGGCAGTTCGTACTGCGTCATCAGCCACTGGTTGATCGCGAACGCCCCGACCATGCCCAGCGCGATGCCGGCGGTGGTCAGCAGCAGGTTCTCGGTCTGGAAGTAGCGCAGGATCTGGCCGCGCGTGGCGCCCAGCGCGCGCCGGGTGCCGATCATGCGCGTGCGCTGCTGCACCCAGAAACTGGCCAGGCCGACGATGCCGAAGGCCGTCACCACCAGCAGCGCCACGCACACGCCGGACAGGAGCCAGACCATCTCGCGGTCGCTCTTGTAGTAGTCCCCGCGCAGGTCCTCGAAGGTGCCGTGCTCCTGGGCCACGCGGTGCGGGTTCACGCGATCCAGCGTGGCCACGGCGGCCTTGAGCACGGTGTCGCGTTGCGCCGGGTCGGTGCGCAGCACGTACACGCCGCCGTTGAAGGTGGGACGCATGGGCAGGATCACCGAGTAGAGGTCGCTCTCGTCCGCATGGTCCGGGTGCGGGGTGACGAGCCGGTCGACGACGCCGATGACGCGGATCGGCGAATCGTTGAACAGGTAGACGGAATGCGCCAGGGCGTCGCCGTCGGGAAACAGGCGGTCGGCCACCGCGCGGGTGAGGATGACGCCCGGCACCTGGATGTTGTCGCTCTTGTCGACCTCGTCCTGTTCCAGGATCTCGTCGGGCTTGAAGTCGCGCCCGGCGACAAACTTCAGGCCCAGCGTATCGGGCAGGCCCACGTCGCTGGCATACATCGACACCGTGATGATGGAGCGCGACTGGCCCGGCTTCACGTTGATGCCCGTGTTGCGCGACTCGTGGCCAAACGGGATCGACATCACCGCCGACGCCTTGCGCACGCCCGGCAGCGCGCGCAACGCCACGAGATCCTCGCGCGTGCCCGCCACGTCGTTGGCGTCGTTGCCGATGCTGCGGGTGCCCAGGTGCACCAGCTCCGCGTCGGCCACGCCGCTGCGGAACTGCAGCCGATCGACGCGGTTGGCGATGATGAACACCGCGTTGCAGACGATGGCGCAGGTGAGCGCGATCTCGACGACGATCAGCAGCGAGGCCGTGCGATGGCGGCTCAGCGTGGACAGGATGGGGCGCAGTTGCAGCATGGTGAACTCCTTGTCGTCTCAGGACGACTTCAGTTGCGACGCGGGCGACACCTCGCAGGCGCGCCAGGCGGGCAGCAGCCCGGCCAGGATGCTGGCGGCCACGGCCAGGGCGATGGTGGTGAGCAGCGTGGTGGCGTCGAGGTGCACCCACTGCGCGCGGCTGGACGTGCCCTGGCGCACGCACCAGACGCCCAGCGCCGCGAACGCGAGTCCCAGCACGCCGCCGGCCAGGCCGATGACACCGGACTCCACCAGGAACTGCGCGAAGATCTGGCGCCGCGGCGCGCCCAGCGCACGCCGCACGCCGATCTCCGGCGAGCGCCGCAGGCACTTGGCCAGCAGCAGGCCCACGGTGTTGACGAGGCACACGGCGAGGAAGCCGAACGCCAGCCACACCTGCAGGCGCACGTCCTCGGGCACCACGTGCTGCGCCGACAGCCATGACACGACGTCGCGCAGGCGCGGGTTGGGCGCCCGCTGGAAGCGGCCTGCCGCACGCTGCTGCGCCGAATACGCCTCCAGGTAGTCGCGGTACGCGGCGCGGTCGGCCGGCGTGTCGAGCTGCACCCAGTACTGGATCCAGCTGCAGGGCGCGTTCACGTCGTGCGGATGGGGCGTGGCGTTGTCGCCCCAGCAGCTCATGCTGCCGTTGCTGCCCAGCTTGCGTTCCAGGAAGGTGCCGAACGGCACGAACAGGCCCTCGGTCTTGCGGTACCGGCCCACGTTGAGGTCGAAGAAATACGGCACCGGATTCCAGGCCGCCAGCACGCCGATCACGCGCAGGTCGGCGCCGTCCACGTGCACATTGCGGCCCACGCTGTTGGCGCCGCCAAACAGCTTCTCGTTGAACTCCTTGCTCAGCACGACCACGCCGGCGTTGTCCGCGTCGTCGCGTGCGCTCCAGCCGTGGCCGTACTGGAACGGCACGTCGAACATCGCGAAGAAGTCCGTCGTCGCATAGCGCGCGCTGGCCTCGAAGGGCTTCAGGCCGCCGGGCGCGTCGGCGGGCGGCTCCACGTTCACGATGCCACCCGTCATCATGGCCTGGCGCGCGCCACGCTTGTCGCGCAGCAGCGCCTCGGCGTCGAAGCGCGTCAGCTGGTCGTCGGGCTCCTTGCCGGCTACGAAGGTGGCCTGGGGCTGGGCGTCCAGCTGCACGCGCAACACGTTCGCGCTGCGACCGGGCAGCGGATCGCCCGACAGCGCGCGAAACGTGGTCAGCGTGGTCATGCTGGCGCCGATGCCCATGGCGATGGTCAGCACCATCAGCGCCGTGAGGCCGCGCGCGGAACGGAAGCTGCGCAGCGCGAGATCGAAGTAGTAGAGGAACATGCGGTCGCTCCGGGTCACTGCAGAAGGGTGTTGACGTTGGCCAGGTCGGTCTCGGTCAGCGCGCCGGCCGCCAGTTGCAGCTGCAGCCGGCCGAGGATGAACTGGTGGCGCGCCTGGGCGTAGGCGGCCTGTGCCTGGGCGAGCGTCTGGATCGCATTGAGCACGTCGGTCTGCGTGCGGTTGCCCACCTCGCGGCCCACGCGCGTGGCGGCCAGCGAGGCCTGCGCCGCTGCCACCGAGTCGCGCGTGGCCTGCACCTGGCCGATGCCCGCCACCACGCTGCCGTAGGCCACCTTGGCGGCGCGTTCGACGGCGCGGCGCTGGGCCTCCAGGCCGTCACGCGCGCCGTCGCGCTGGTGCCGAGCCTGGCTCACGCGCGCCTGGGTGGCGCCGCCCGCGAACAGCGGCACGTTGAGCGTCAGCGCCACGGTGTTGGCCAGGCGGGCACTCGAGTCGCCGTACGGCGCGCCGGTGGGCCGGCCCAGGTTGAATCCGGCGCTCAGCGACGGCAGGTGCCCGGCGCGGGCCGCATCGATCGAGCTCTCCGCGGAATCGACGCCCTTCTGCGCCGCCCACACCGCCGGATTGGCGTGCGCCGCGGCGTCGGCCCAGGCCTGCGGATCGGCGGGCGCCGGCGCCAGCAGCGGCAGGTCGTCGCGCAGCGTCTTCAACGCGGCCGGCGTCTGGCCGGTGATCTCCGCGACCGCGGCGAGCGCGTCGACCAGCGCCTGGCGCGCCGCGATCGTGTTGGCGTGCGCCAGCGCCTGGTAGGCGCGCGACTGGTCGACGTCCACCTGCGCGTCGAGGCCCGACCGGTAGCGCACCTGCGACTGCGCCACCTGCTGCGAGAAGGCGTCCTCGTTGGCCTGGACGCTGGTGAGCAGGTCGGCGGCCAGCAGCGCATCGAAGTAGGCGGTGGCCACGCGCAGGCACAGCGCCTGTTGCGCGGCCAGCAGCGTCGCGTCCTGCGCGTCGGCGTTCAGGCGCGCGGCGCTCAGCTGCGACCACAGGCCGGCGTCGAACACCACCTGGCTCACGCCGAGCGCCACGTCGGTAGTGTGCCCGCTGGCCACGGGGCGCGCGGCGCCGGTGTCGCGCTCGCGGCCGATCGCCGCGGTGGCCGAGGCCTGCGGCAACAGCGCCGCGCGCGCCTGGTCGGCCAGGTCGTGCGTGCCGGCGCGCGTGGCGTCGGCCGCGGCCAGCACCGGGTCGTTGGCGCGCCCAAGGCGCCACACGTCCAGCAGGTCGTCGGCGAGCGCGGGCGCGGGCGCGCACGCGCCCAACGCGAGCGTCGCGAGGGCCAGCGCCGTCATGCGGCGTCGCGCCACGTCACGCATGGGTGATCGCCTCGTCGGCAGCGCCACGGCGTCCGGCCAGGCGCACCTCTTCCGACATGTCCACCACCTGGCCATCGATCACGTGCACGTTGCGCTGCGCGCGGGCGGCCAGCTGCGGGTCGTGGGTGACCATCACGATGGTGGCGCCGTCGCGGTTGAGCTCCTCGAGCAGGTCCATCACGCTGCGCGCCATCTGGCTGTCAAGGTTGCCGGTGGGCTCGTCGGCCAGCAGCAGGCGCGGCTCGCCCGCCAGCGCGCGCGCGATCGCCACGCGCTGCTGCTGCCCGCCCGACAGCTCCGCCGGATA
>JACMOG010000348.1 GCA_014378125.1 Vitreoscilla sp.
TGGAGTCGCCCCAGGTGGGCATCATCGGCGTTGGCGAGGGCTCCACGCCGTGGTTGCGCGGCTTCTTCGACAGCCTGGGCATCGAGGAGGCCGAGTGGATGCCGGCCTGCAACGCCACGTACAAGAACGGCGTCACCTTCAAGGACTGGTCCACCAAGCCTGGCTTCGAGAGCTATTTCCATCCGTTCGCGTCGATGCTGGACAACATGACGATGGGCCATTTCATCCACAACGTGCATGCCCGCCTGAACGAGGCCGACGTGCACGCCCATCCCGACCGCTACTTCATCGCCGCGGAACTCGCCCGCACGCACCGGGGGCCGAAGCCGCAGCACCAGTTTCCTTTCGACGTCTGGTACGGCTACCACTTCGACGCGGTGCTGCTGGGCCAGTTCCTGCGCCGCAAGTCGGTGGAGCGAGGCGTGCGCCACGTGGAGCGCCATGTGCGCGACGTGCTGCTCGACGAGCGGGGCGACATCGACCGGTTGCAACTGGACGGCGACGAGACGCTGGCCGCCGACTTCTTCGTCGACTGCACCGGTTTCTCGTCGCTGCTCATCGGCAAGGCCCTGAAGACGCCGTTCAAGCCCTACGCCGACAACCTGTTCAACGATGCGGCCGTCGCCCTGCCCTCGCCCATCGGCGAGCAGATCGACTCGCAGACGATCTCGACGGCGCTCAAGCACGGTTGGGCCTGGAAGATCCCGCTCACCAACCGCTACGGCAACGGCTACGTCTACAGCACCGCGCACTGCTCGGCCGACCAGGCCGAGACCGAGCTGCGCCGGCACCTGGGCCTGCTCGACGCGGACGTGGCGCCGGTGCACCTGAAGATGCGCGTGGGCAGCATGCAGAAGCACTGGAACCGCAACTGCGTGGCCATCGGGCTGGCGCAAGGGTTCATCGAACCGCTGGAGGCCACGGCGCTGCTGCTGGTGCAGCGCACGGCCATGGCGCTGGTCGACGCGTTCGAGGCGGGCGACCTCGGCGAGGCCGCGCAGGCGCGCTTCAACGCCGCCATCCACCGCCACTTCGAAGGCACGCGCGACTTCATCGTGGCCCACTACAAGACGAACTCGCGCACCGACACCGACTACTGGCGCGCCAACGCTTCCAACACGAACCTGTCGGATCCGCTGCGCGAACTGCTGGGCACGTGGCTGCAGCGCCAGCCGCTGGTCGGCGGCCTGCAGAAGGGCCGCTACGGCTACGGCTTCTCCACCATGTCGTGGTACGCGTTGCTGGCCGGCGTGGGCGTGTTCCCCGACCAGGCGCTGCGCGCGCCGACCGCGACGGAGGCCGCCTACGACCCGGCCCAGATCGACAACCTCATCTCGCGCAGCGTGCTCAACTTCGCCGACCACGCCGAGCTGCTGCGCCACATTCCGCCCAAGCCGCAGCAGCGCGCGCTGCAGCTTTACCAGTGGTGACCTGACGATTTTTCAAGAGTGGTGGCAGCAAAATTTCGGCGGCGCACCGGCTATTGAAACGTCCTGGCCCGATGCCAATTGAGGTTCATCCCGGCGACCCCGCCGACGAGCAAACCCTTCATCGGAGTCCATCATGTTCATCGTCCCCGTCTCCCGCCACGCCGCCCATCGCGCCCGCCACCTCGACCGCCTGTTCGACGGCGCGCTCGACCAGCTCTTCACTCAACCCGCCGCCGACACCGCGCCGGTGCGCCGCCCCGCCGTCGATGTCGCCGAATCCGACACCAGCTACGACGTGACGCTGGACGTGCCGGGCGACA
>JACMOG010000349.1 GCA_014378125.1 Vitreoscilla sp.
AGCTGTCAGGCGCCACGGTGATGGCCACCGACCTGCGCGCCTCGGCCAGCCTGGTGATTGCCGGCCTGGTGGCCGATGGCCAGACCATCGTCGAGCGCATCTACCACCTCGACCGCGGCTACGACCGCATGGAAGCCAAGCTGCAGAAGCTGGGCGCCGACATCGAAAGAGTGAAATGACCGCCCCCTCGCTCCTCCCGTCGCTGCCCCCCGAGGGGGAGCCCGGTTCGGCTCGGATGCGATCCTCGCTCCCCGGGTTCACCTTCGCTTCCTGATCACCTGCCAGCATGCTCACACTCGCGCTTTCCAAGGGCCGCATCTTCGAGGAGACCCTTCCGCTGCTGGCCGCCGCCGGCATCGTCGTGACCGAGGATCCCGAGAAGACCCGCAAGCTGATCCTGGCCACCAACCAGCCCGACGTGCGCGTGGTGCTGGTGCGTGCCACCGACGTGCCCACCTACGTGCAGCATGGCGGCGCCGACCTGGGCGTGGCCGGCAAGGACGTGCTCATCGAGCACGCGGCCGAGAACGAGGGCGCCGGCGGCCTGTACCAGCCGCTCGACCTGCAGATCGCCAAGTGCCGCATGAGCGTGGCCACGCGCGCCGACTTCGACTACCAGGCGGCCGTCAAGCAGGGCTCGCGCATCCGCGTGGCCACCAAGTACGTGGCCGTGGCGCGCCAGCATTTCGCCGACAAGGGCGTGCACGTCGACCTCATCAAGCTGTACGGCTCGATGGAGCTCGCGCCGCTCACCGGCCTGGCCGACGCCATCGTCGACCTGGTGTCCACCGGCTCCACCCTGAAGGCCAACAAGTTGGTCGAGGTGGAACGCATCATGGACATCTCGTCGCGCCTGGTGGTCAACCAGGCCGCGCTCAAGCTCAAGCGCGAGCGCATCCGTTCCCTGATCGCCGCGTTCTCCGGCGCCATGACCCGCAACTCCTGAAATCGTCCATGTCCGTCCAACTTCGCCAGCTCGACACCTCCGCCTCCGACTTCGAAGCCGAGTTCGCCAAGCTGCGCCATTGGTCGGAAGAGGCGAATCACGCGATCGAAGGCCGCGTCGCCGAGATCCTGGCCGACGTGAAGGCGCGCGGCGACGCCGCCGTGCTGGAGTACACGAAGCGCTTCGACGGCCTGGACGCCGCGAGCGTGGCGGCGCTGGAGCTGACGCGCGACGAGCTGAAGGCCGCGTTCGCCGCCATCACGCCCGCACAGCGCGCCGCGCTGGAATCGGCCGCGGGCCGCGTGCGCAGCTATCACGAGCGCCAACTGGAGGCCTGCGGCCGCAGCTGGCAATACACCGACGACGACGGCACCCTCCTGGGCCAGAAGGTGACGCCGCTGGACCGCGTGGGCATCTACGTGCCGGGCGGCAAGGCCGCCTACCCCTCCAGCGTGCTGATGAGCGCGATGCCGGCGCACGTGGCGGGCGTCGGCGAGATCATCATGGTGGTGCCCACGCCGCGCGGCGAGCGCAACGCGCTGGTGCTGGCGGCCGCGTACGTGGCGGGCGTGCACCGCGTGTTCACGGTGGGCGGCGCGCAGGCCGTGGCGGCGCTGGCCTACGGCACGGCCACCATTCCCGCGGTCGACAAGATCACCGGCCCGGGCAACGCCTACGTGGCCAGCGCCAAGCGCCGCGTGTTCGGCACGGTGGGCATCGACATGATCGCCGGCCCGAGCGAGATCCTGGTGCTGGCCGACGGCACCACCCCGGCCGACTGGGTGGCGATGGACCTGTTCAGCCAGGCCGAGCACGACGAGATGGCGCAGAGCATCCTGCTATCGCCGAACGCCGCCTACCTCGACGAGGTGCGCGCGTCCATCGACCGCCTGATCGGCGAGATGCCGCGCGAGGCCGTGATCCGCACGTCGCTGAAGGATCGCGGCGCGCTGATCCTCACGCGCTCGATGGAGGAGGCCTGCGAGATCTCCAACCGCATCGCGCCCGAGCATCTCGAGGTGAGCAGCGACGCGCCCGAACGCTGGGAGCCGCTGCTGCGCCATGCGGGGGCGATCTTCCTGGGCGCGTTCACCAGCGAGAGTCTGGGCGACTATTGCGCCGGCCCCAACCACGTGCTGCCCACCTCGGGCACGGCGCGGTTCTCGTCGCCGCTGGGCGTGTATGACTTCCAGAAGCGCAGCAGCCTGATCCAGGTGAGCGAAGCAGGCGCTCACATTCTAGGGCCGATCGCGGCTGTGCTGGCCTATGGCGAAGGGCTGCAAGGCCACGCGCGGGCGGCGGAGATGCGGCTGAAAAAGGCCTGATTCGCAAGGATCGGGTTGACACGAAGTTCGTGTCGCACGAAAATAGTGGAACACGAAGTTCGTGTTGGAGTCCGCCCGCTATGAAGAACGTCACCGTCACCATGGAAGACACCGTCGCCGATTGGGCGCGGATGGAAGCCGCGCGTCGCAACACCAGCGTGTCGCGGATGGTCGGTGAGATGCTGGCGGACAAGATGCGGCATGACGACGCGTACGAGCGGTCGATGCGGGAAGCGCTGGAATGGCGAAGCTGGGGCAAGTCCAGCGGCGCGTACCTGACGCGCGAGGAGATGTACGACCGTAGCCAGCCCCGCGCCAAATGACTGCCATGCGTGCGGTCTTCGTCGACACGAACGTGCTGCTGTACGCGTTCGACGATCGCGATCTGGTCAAGCAGCAGCGCGCGCGGCAATGGATCAGCGAGTGTTGGACTCGTCGCTGCGGGCGTCTCAGTACGCAGGTGCTCAACGAGTTCTACGCCAACGCCCGCAAGCGGTTCGCGACCGCCATTTCGGCGGCCGATGCGAGGGCGGAGGTCCGTCGGTACCAGGCGTGGAATCCCTGGCTCATCGACCAACCCACCATCGACAGCGCGTGGGCGGTCGAAAGTCGCTACCACCTCAATTACTGGGACGCACTGATGGTCGCCGCAGCCCAGCATCA
>JACMOG010000031.1 GCA_014378125.1 Vitreoscilla sp.
CAGAAGAGCCCGGCCGCCAGGCGCCGCCGGACGCCGGCCAGCGTCATGGCGACGCGCTCTCCAGCGCCTCCACCAGCGCGACGCCGGGCGCCTTGCGCAGCTTGTCGAGCGCGGCGGCGTAGTGCTCGCGCGGCAGGCGCACCACGTAGGCGTCGCTCACCGTGGGGCCGTCCACCAGGCGCGCGCCGCTGTCCTTGAGGCTCTGGCGGATCTGCCCCTCGGTGGCGTCGGGACGGAAGCGCACCACCGCGGTGGCGCTTGTCTCGGCCGGCGCGGCGAGCGCGTGGTAGTCGCCCACGAGCGGCTGCGGACGCAGCGTCCAGCCGATGGCGGCGAGAAGGGCGACGGACAGCAGCGCCGGCGCGGTCCAGGCGCGCGCAGGCATGCGGACGGGCGATCGCCATGCGCCGGGTATCCAGCCATCCCGGCGGCCGGCGGGCAACGGGGGCGGCGTCCGGCCTGGTTGGGCGTCGCCGCCCAGGCGCGCCCGCATGCGGGCCCAGCCGTCCTCGACGTCCACCTGCGCGCCATGGCCAGGCTGCAGCAGCTGCCACTGGCGCTCGGTCTCGAGCTCGGCGCGGCATTCGGCGCATTGGGCGAGGTGGGCCTCGACGGCGTCGTGCTCGGCCGTCTCGAGGCGGCCGGTGAGATACCACGGCAGCAGTCGCTGGACGGCCGCGTGCGGGTCGGGTTCGAGGCGAAGGATCTGACCGCTCATTCCAGTCTCCACAGTGCAAGGAGCGCGGGCCGGGCGCCCATCATCGGCCATTTCGGCGGTGCGTGGGTCATAGCCAGTCGTCCAGTTGGCCGCCGAAGGCGACTTTCAGGCGCTTGCGCGCGTGGAACATCCGCGTCTTGACGGTGTCGGTGGGGCACTCGACGATCTGCGCGATCTCCGGGTAGCTGAAGCCGTGGAAGTAGGTGAGCTCGACGGCGGCGCGCTGGTCGGCCGAGAGCGCGCGCAGCGCCAGGTCGATGGCCGCGCGGGCCTGGGCCAGGCTCATGCGCGCCTCCGGGCGCTCGGCGGCGTCGGCGGCGGGCTGGTCGTCCTCGGCCGCGTCGGGCAGCGGGTCGTCGTGGCGCGACAGGGCCTTCAGTGCCTTGCGGTAGGCGATTGCGAAGATCCAGGTGGACACCTTGCTGGTGCCGTTGAAGCGCTCGGCCTGGTTCCACACCACGTACAGGGTGTCGTCCAGCACCTCTTCCACCAGGTGCTCCGGCCGCAGCATGCGGTGCAGGAAGCGCGACAGGCGCGGGTGGTAGCGCCGGTACAGCGTCTCGAAGGCGGCCAGCTCGTGGGCGCACACGCAGGCCACCAGCCGGCGATCCTCGGCGTCGTCCTGCAGGCCTCCGGGTGCGCCGGGAAGGCGGCGCGGGAATGGGGAGGCGGGGTCGGGTGTCATGGGCGCAGACGAAGCGGTGTCGCCTGTTCATGCCGCCAGGACGCCCAGCGGTTCAATTCCAGCGCCAGGTGTAGATGACGTCCAGCGACTGCGACTGCGTGGGCGTGGTGTTCTGCGTGATCGTGGACGTGTCCACGCCCACCTGCGCGCGCAGCGTCAGGCGCTGCGCGATGCGGTAGATCAGCTGCCAGTTGCCGGCCGCGGCGGTCACGCTGCGTTCGTAGCCGACGTAGATGCGCTTGGTCACCTGGCGGCCCAGGGTGACCACCGTCTGCTTCACGTTGTCGGCGTCGGCCTTCTGGCCCACCGCGAAGTCGGTGAGGCCGAGGCGCTTGAGCACCTGGTCGCTGGGCGCCTCGCCCTCGCCGGCCAGCAGGGCCATCGCGGCCTGCTGCAGCAGCGCGGTGTCGGCGCCGCCCACCGTCTCGGGCGCGCGGCCCAGCATCAGCCACGAGAGCTTGTCGCTGTCGCTCATGTCCGGCTCGCTCATCAGGCGCACGTGCGGCGCCAGCGCGGTGCCGGTGATGGCCACGCCCACCACGACGTCGAGGTTGGGGCGCACCGCCAGGATGTCCAGCCGCGGGTCGGACACCGGGCCGGTGAAGAAGATCTCGCCGCGCGTGATGTCGAGCTTCTGGCCGTAGGCCACGTACTGGCCGCCGGCGGTGCGCACGGTGCCGCGCACGGCCAGCAGGCCGCCCGGCGAGGTGATCTGCAGCGCGCCCTTGAGCGTGGTGTCGATGCCGCGGCCCTTCAGCTGCAGGTGGTCGCCGAGATCGACGGCCAGGTTGATCTGCGTGGTGCGGCTTGGCTTGGGCGCCGCGCCGGCCGACGGCGCGTTGCCGCCGCTCAGGTCGACCAGGCCCTCGTCGACGCCCAGCTTGCCGTCGACCTTGATGGCGTCGTCGCCCAGTTGGAGCGTCATGTCGCCCCTGGCCACGATGCGGCGGTCGGTGCGCCCCAGCAGCTGGAACTGGCGCGCCTGCAGCGCCAGCTTGGCCACCGGCGCGGCGCCCAGGCTGGCGCTGCCGGTGAGCGACAGGCCGCCGTTGCCGCCCACCAGGTGGAAGCGCTCGATCTCCGCACGGTCGCCGCTCAGGCGGATGGTGGCGTCGCCGTCGTGGCCGTACACGCCTTCCAGGGCGTTGCGGATCGCCAGGCGGGTGGCGACGATGTCGCCGGTGACCTTGGGGTCGCCCCAGCGGCCCGACAGCGCCAGGTCGGTGCGCAGGTCGCCGGCCAGCCGCCAGCCCGGCGGCAGGCACGCGCCCCACACGTTGAGGTCTTCCACGTGCGCCTTGACGTTGCCGTGCAGCGGCGAGCCGGCCGTGGGCAGCGACGCGGGCGAGGGCGCCTCGGCCGTCCAGTGGCCGGTGAGCTCGCCCAGGCGCGTGCCGGCGATGTCGGCATCGGCCACCCAGTTGGCGCCCTCGGCCTTGACGCTGGCGGTGGCGCGCGTGAGGCCCAGCGCCTGCTTGGACGCGGTGGGATCCTGCACGAGCTCGGACACGCTCAGGTCGCCGCTGGCTCGCGCGATCTGCGCGGCCACGTGCCACTGGCCGTCGAAGGCGGCGTGCAGCTGCGTGGTCATCTGCAGGTCGCCGTGCCAGCCCAGGTCGGGCTGGGCGCGCGCCATCACCTGGGCCACCGAGAACGGCGCCAGCGCCGCGTCGACGGCCCAGTGCGCGCTCGCGCCCGGGGCGGCCGGCGCCGTCCAGAACGAGGGTTGCCAGTTCAGCACCAGGCCCGCGAACTCCGCGCCGCCGGCGGCCACGCGCAGCGTCTGAAAGTCGCCGGCCGCGTCGCGCGACAGGCTCAGGTCGAAGGGCTTGACGTGCACCCAGTTCGGGTTGACGACGGTGGGCGGCGCGGCCGACGCGGTCACGCCCGGCGGCGTCGCCGCATTGGCCTCGTTCGCCGAGCGCAGGTCGAACTGCGCCACATGGCCCTGCCAGGCGGGCGTGTTGACGGCCTCGGGCTGCCAGCGGCCCTGCACCACGGCGTCGAGCCGGGTGGCGTTGGCGTTGCCGATGTTGGCCATGTGGGCCAGCCAGGCCGGCGGGCTGACGGGCGCCTCGCCCTGCAACTGCAGCTGGTGCTGGCCCAGCGTGCCCGACAGCGTGGCCTGCGCGTGGGCGATGCGCGCCACGCCCGACTGGCCGTCCACCAGCGTGATCGTGGCGTCCAGCGGCGCTTGCGGGTCGGTGCTGCCGTGGGCGTTCCACTGCAGCTTGGCGAGCTTGAATTGCGGGCCCACCCAGTCGGTGAGCTCGCCCTGCGTGACGATGCGCAGCGGCGTGGCCGGCGCGCCGCGGCGCGCGTGCGGGGCGCCGTCGGCGATGGCGAGGCGGCCGCCGGTGACCTGCACATCGAGCTTGGCCGAGCCGTGCGTGGGCCAGCCGCCGTTGCCCGCCGGCGCCTGGCGAGCCTGCGCCGCCGCGGAGGACGCGGCCGCCGGCGCCGCCGACGCCGCCACCAGCCCCCGGGGGGCGCCTGTCTTGGCCCC
>JACMOG010000350.1 GCA_014378125.1 Vitreoscilla sp.
CGACCGCCTGCTGCTCGAGGCTCAGGACGACGCGCCGCGGCGCTCGTCCGTGGACGTCGCCCGCCTGCTGCGTTCCTGGCGCGGGCGCCCGGGCGCGGGCGAACCCGCCTGCGCGAGCGTCACGCTTGCAAGCGGCTGCGCGCGCGGGGGCGGGGCGCGCGAGGGCGGGGCGCTGTCGCTCCTGCGCTGCGATCGCTACGCGTTGCACGGCTGGAACGGCACGCTGGAGGTGTTCGCCACCGACCGGCGCGGCATCGCACCGCACCGGCTTGCGCAAGTGGCGGCCCGCGTTCGCGCAGGCGGCGAGCAGTTCCTGCTGCAGCCGGCGGGCGTGGCGCGCAGCCTGAAGAAGCAGTACCAGGCCCTTGGCATTCCGCCGGAGGGCCGCGACGGACCCCTGTTGTTCGACGCCGCCGGCGCGCTGCTGTATGTGCCGGCGCTGGGCGTCGACGCGCGCGCCTGGGCCCCGCCGGGCTCCCCGCAATGGGGCCTGCGATGGACCCCCGACGGTGGCGCCGCGCCTGCGCCGGCAGCGAAGGCTGAGCCTGTCTAGACAAGCTGATTTCGCCGCTCGAGAAGCGCCGCTCCACCAGCGGCGAACCGCGCCGGGCCGGGAAAACCCCTGACGTCACGCTAGACTAGCGGGTTTGGGCGGATGGGCCAGCGGGCCCCTCCTGGAAGTCAACCGGGCGTTTCAGACCATGGCATTGATAGTTCACAAGTACGGCGGCACCTCCATGGGCTCGCCGGAGCGGATTCGCAACGTCGCCAAGCGCGTGGCCAAATGGCATCGCGCCGGCCACCAGCTGGTGGTCGTTCCGTCGGCGATGAGCGGCGAGACCAACCGCCTGCTGGGCCTGGCCAAGGAGCTGTTCCCCGGCATGGAGACCTCGGCGTCGAACCGCGAGCTCGACATGATCGCCTCCACCGGCGAGCAGGTGTCCGTGGGCCTGCTGTCGCTGGCGCTGCAGGCCGAAGGCCTGGATGCGGTCAGCTACGCCGGCTGGCAGGTGCCCGTCAAGACGGACTCGTCGTACACCAAGGCGCGCATCGAGAGCATCGACGACGTGCGCGTGCGCGCCGACCTGGCCGCCGGCAAGGTGGTGGTCATCACCGGCTTCCAGGGCATCGACGAGGCCGGCCACATCACCACGCTGGGCCGCGGCGGCTCCGACACGTCGGCGGTGGCGATCGCCGCCGCGATGAAGGCCGCCGAGTGCCTCATCTACACCCACGTCGACGGCGTCTACACCACCGACCCGCGCGTGGTGCCGGAGGCGCGCCGCCTGCAGACCATCTCGTTCGAGGAGATGCTCGAGATGGCCAGCCTCGGCTCCAAGGTGCTGCAGATCCGCTCGGTGGAGTTCGCGGGCAAGTACCGCGTGCCGCTTCGCGTGCTGTCCAGTTTCACGCCCTGGGATATCAACATCGACGAAGAGGCCCGCTCGGGCACGCTGATCACTTTCGAGGAAGACGTCAAAATGGAACAAGCAGTCGTTTCGGGCATCGCGTTCAACCGCGACGAGGCCAAGGTCACCGTGATGGGCGTCCCCGACAAGCCCGGCATCGCCTACCAGATCCTGGGCGACGTGGCCGAGGCCAACATCGACGTCGACGTCATCATCCAGAACGTGTCGCACGACGGCAAGACCGACTTCTCGTTCACCGTGCACCGCAACGACTACGCGCGCACGATGGACCTGCTCAAGAACAAGGTGGCCCC